>NZ_JBMBTE010000187.1:0-6463 GCF_048897285.1 Rhodococcus sp. O3 | reverse complement strand
CGACGTCGCCGACGAGATCACCGCGGCCGGAGGCCAGGCGGTCGCCGTCACCGGCGACGTCTCCGATTGGGCGCTCGGCGGCCGCCTCGTCGACGAGGCCGTGAACAGGTTCGGCTCCCTCGACATCCTGGTCAACAATGCGGGCATCCTGCGCGACAAGATGATCTTCAACCTGTCCGAGTCCGACTGGGACGACGTGATCCGCGTCCACCTCAAGGGCCATGCCGCCACCTCGCACGCCGCCGCCGTGCACTGGCGCAATGCGAGCAAGGCCGCCGGCGCCCCCGTCTACGGCCGAGTGGTCAACACCTCTTCCGAGGCATTCCTGTTCGGTTCGGCCGGGCAGCCCAACTACTCGGCGGCCAAGGCGGGAATCACCGCGTTGACCCTGTCCACCGCGCAGGGCCTGGCCCGCTACGGTGTCACGGCGAACGCGATCTGCCCGCGCGCCCGGACCGCGATGACCGCCGGGACGTTCGGCGAGAACGAGAACTCGAACGGCGGACTCGATCCCCTCGCACCCGAGCGCGTCGCGACCCTGGTGTCCTACCTGGCCTCGCCCGCGTCCCACGAGATCACCGGCCAGGTCTTCGTCGTGTACGGCAAGATGGTCGCGCTCATGGCGTCACCGAAGGTCGAGAACCGTTTCGACGCAGCGGGATCCGAGTTCACGGTGAACGAACTCGACGAGCAGCTGTCCACCTACTTCACCGGCCGCGGCAAGTACGAAACGTACTCGGCGTACAGCGTGGCCGAGCTGGAGAAG
Organism: Rhodococcus sp. O3; assembly: GCF_048897285.1. Classification (NCBI taxonomy): domain Bacteria; kingdom Bacillati; phylum Actinomycetota; class Actinomycetes; order Mycobacteriales; family Nocardiaceae; genus Rhodococcus; species Rhodococcus sp. O3. The sequence continues at coordinate 5,697 of NZ_JBMBTE010000187.1, read as the reverse complement.
CCCGCACTCGCCGTCGACTGACCGGCTCCGAGACCGAAAGCAGACGCACGACATGAGGCTTGCAGGCAAGGTTGCGATCGTCACCGGCGGCGCCGGTGGAATCGGACGAGGCATCGTCCGCGCGTTCACCAAGGAGGGCGCGAAGGTTCTGTTCGTCGACGTCGACGCGACCGCGGGTGCCGCACTCGAAGACGAACTGGGGAGCAGCACAGCGCGATTCCTCGAAGCGGACATCTCCGAGGAGGCGAGCGCCGACCGGATCGTGGCGGCAGCAGTCGACGCCTTCGGGAAGATCGACGTGCTGGTCAACAACGCGCACGCGTCGAGGCAGGCGCCGCTGCTCGAGACCACGCAGGAAATGCTCGACCTGTCCTTCGGAACGGGCTTCTACCCGACCTTCCGGCTGATGAAGGCCGCGCACGCTCAATTGGCCGCGAACCGCGGTTCGGTGATCAACTTCGCGTCCGGTGCCGGCATCGAGGGCAACGTGACGCAGAGTTCCTACGCCGCGGCCAAGGAGGCGATCCGCGCGATCAGCCGGGTCGCGGCCAACGAGTGGGCCGCCGACGACATCAACGTCAACATCATCTCCCCGCTGGCGCTCACCGAGGGCGTCCAGGCATACATCGAGGCGAACCCCGGCGTCGAGCGGGCACTGCTGTCGAAGACACCGCTGGGCCGCTTCGGCGACCCGGAGTCGGACATCGGCCGCGTCGCGGTGTTCCTCGCCAGCGAGGACGCCTCGTACATGACCGGTCAGACGCTGATGGTCGACGGCGGTAGCGTCAAACTTCGCTGAGCCCCCGGCGACGACCACGGCCCCCGACAGATGCCGGGGGCCGTGGTCGTCGAAGTTCGGAGCCGTCGAAGTTCGGAACCTACGCGGTCTTGTCGCGACGCTCGCGGTCCTGCTTGCGGGGCACGATCGTCGGCAGCACGTTGTCGGTGACGGTCTCCGCGGTCACCACAACCTTCTCGACGTCGTCGCGGCTCGGGATGTCGTACATCACCGGCAGCAGCACTTCCTCCATGATCGCGCGCAGGCCGCGGGCACCGGTGCCGCGCAGGATCGCCTGATCCGCGACCGCTTCGAGCCCGTCGATGGTGAACTCGAGTTCCACCCCGTCCATCTCGAACAAGCGGACGTACTGCTTGACGAGGGCGTTCTTCGGCTCCGACAGGATCTGGACGAGCGAGTCCTTGTCGAGGTTCGTCACCGACGCCACGACGGGCAGGCGACCGATGAACTCGGGGATCAGACCGAACTTGATCAGGTCCTCCGGCATGACCTCGGCGAAATGGTCGGTGGTGTCGATCTCGGCCTTCGAGCGCACCTCGGCGCCGAAACCGATTCCGCGCTTGCCCACGCGGTCGGACACGATCCGCTCGAGGCCCGCGAACGCACCGGCCACGATGAACAGCACGTTGGTGGTGTCGATCTGGATGAATTCCTGGTGCGGGTGCTTGCGTCCGCCCTGCGGCGGCACCGACGCCTGCGTGCCCTCGAGGATCTTCAGCAGCGCCTGCTGCACGCCCTCCCCCGACACGTCGCGGGTGATCGAGGGGTTCTCGCTCTTGCGGGCGATCTTGTCGACCTCGTCGATGTAGATGATGCCGGTCTCGGCCCGCTTGACGTCGTAGTCAGCGGCCTGGATGAGCTTGAGGAGGATGTTCTCCACGTCCTCGCCGACATAGCCGGCTTCGGTGAGGGCGGTGGCGTCGGCGATGGCGAACGGCACGTTCAGCATCTTCGCCAGCGTCTGCGCGAGATAGGTCTTGCCGCAGCCGGTGGGGCCGAGCAGCAGGATGTTGGATTTGGCGAGTTCGACGGTCTCGCCGCGCGCGTCGCGGGTCCTGTCGCCCGCCTGGATGCGCTTGTAGTGGTTGTAGACCGCGACCGCGAGGGTTCGCTTCGCCGAGTCCTGGCCGATCACATAGTTGTCGAGGAATTCCCGGATCTCGGCCGGTTTGGGCAGCTCGTCGAGCTTGACCTCGCTGGATTCGGCCAGTTCTTCCTCGATGATCTCGTTGCAGAGATCGATGCACTCGTCGCAGATGTAGACACCGGGGCCTGCAATGAGCTTCTTGACCTGCTTCTGGCTCTTTCCGCAGAACGAGCACTTGAGCAGATCTCCGCCATCACCGATACGTGCCATCTGTCAGGTCCCCTACTTCCTCGTGTGCGTGCAACCGACCCCGGGACCGCCGACAGTGCCGGTCCGGCGAGCGCGCCTCGGTTCGACCGTACCCGGAGATCACCACGCAGGTCGACCTGTTGTCCGCGTTTCGAAGGTCATATTTGTGTGGTGCACTGTGGTTTCTTCATGCGGCGCACAGTGTTTTCTTCGTGCGGCGCACCGGGATCTCGTTCCGCCGCGTGTGGACCGGCCCGGTCCGGAAGCCCGCGATGGCGGTGCCTCGGACCGGGCCGTGCCGGTCACTTCTGTGCCGAGAGCTTGCGGTACTCGAGCACGCTGTCGATCAGGCCGTATTCGACGGCCTCGGCCGCGGTGAGGATCTTGTCGCGGTCCGTGTCCTTGCGGATCTGGTCGGGATCCTTGCCTGTGTGCTTGGCCAGCGTGGTCTCCATGAGGCGACGCATGCGCTCGATCTCGGCGGCCTGGATCTCCAGGTCGGAGACCTGGCCCTGGATACCGCCGGTGGCGGGCTGGTGGATGAGCACGCGGGCGTTCGGCAGTGCGAGACGCTTGCCGGGGGTGCCGGCGGCGAGCAGCACGGCCGCGGCCGAGGCGGCCTGGCCGAGGCACACGGTGGTGATGTCGGCGCGCACGTACTGCATGGTGTCGTAGATCGCCATCAGCGACGTGAACGAGCCACCCGGCGAGTTGATGTACATGGTGATGTCGCGGTCCGGGTCGAGCGACTCGAGAACCAGCAGCTGCGCCATGACGTCGTTGGCCGACGCGTCGTCGACCTGCACGCCGAGGAAGATGATGCGTTCCTCGAACAGCTTGTTGTACGGGTTGGATTCCTTGACGCCGTAGCTCGAGTGCTCGATGAACGACGGAAGGATGTAGCGCGAGGAGGGGCCGGCCGGTGCGGCTCCGCCCAGAGCGCGGGGATCGAAAAGGTTGGTCATCGCTTCTCCAAGAAGTTCGTGATGCGGGGGACGGATCGTCGGGGTCGGCTAGTTGCCGGTGCCGCCGGCCTGCGCGGCCCGGGACACGACGTGGTCGACGAAGCCGTACTCGAGCGCCTCGGCCGCGGTGAACCAACGGTCACGGTCGGAGTCGGCGGTGATCTGCTCGACCGTCTGACCCGTGTGCTCGGCGATGAGCTCGGCCATCTCCCGCTTGGTGTGCGCGAACTGCTCGGCCATGATCGCGATGTCGCTGGCGGTACCACCGATGCCCGCGGACGGCTGGTGCATCATGATCCGCGCGTGCGGAAGCGCGTACCGCTTGCCCTTGGTACCGGCGGACAGCAGGAACTGTCCCATCGAGGCGGCGAGGCCCATGCCGAACGTCGCGACGTCGCACTCGACGAACTTCATGGTGTCGTAGATCGCCATGCCGGCGGTCACCGAACCACCCGGGGAGTTGATGTAGAGAGAGATGTCGCGCTCCGGATCCTCGGCCGCGAGCAGCAGGATCTGGGCGCAGAGCTTGTTGGCGATGTCGTCGTCGACCTGGGTACCGAGGAAGATGATCCGCTCGCGGAGCAGGCGCTCGTAGACCGAGTCGCTGAGGTTCAGCCCAGCGGTGGCCGAGGTCATCGTCGGACCGATGGATGTCGCCGGATTCTGAGGAGTCACGGTACCTGCCTTCTCGTCAATCGTGGATTGCTGACACAGACACTAACGAAAGCGGGGCGGCACCGGATGCCCGGTGCCGCCCCAATTCGCTTACAGCGGAACGATCAGCGCGTTCTACTCGGCCGACTCGTCGGCCGCAGCCTCGTCCGCTGCACCCTCGGCGGCCTCGTCCGCTGCGCCCTCTTCGGTCTTCGAACCGAACAGCGACTCGGTGTCGACGGTCGCACCGGTGGTGTCGGTCACGGTCGCCTTGTTCACGACGCTGCCGAGCGCCTTGCCGCGACGCACGTCCGCGAAGATCGCGCCGAGCTGGTTCGCCTGGCTGATCTGCTGGATGAACTGCTCCGGCGGGATGCCGTAGCGCTGTGCCTGGAAGAAGATGCGCTCGGTGAGCTCCTGCTGCTCGACCGTGGTGCCCTCGGCCTCGGCGATCGCATCCAGCAGCAGCTGGGTCTTGACGGAACGCTCGGCGGACTCGCGGGCGTCCTTGTCGAACTCCTCGCGGCTCGAACCCTGCTCCTCGAGCAGCTCGTTGAGCTTGGTCTCGTCGTGGTCGAGCGCGTGGATGGCGTCGTGCAGCGCGCTGTCGACCTCGGCCTGAACGACGGCTTCGGGCAGCGGGACCTCGACGGCCTCGAGGAGAGCCTCGAGAACCTTGTCCCGGATCTGGCCGGCCTGCTCGACCTGCTTGACGCGCTCGACGCGCTCACGCAGGTCCGCCTTCAGTTCGTCGAGGGTGTCGAACTCGCTCGCGAGCTGCGCGAAGTCGTCGTCCTCGGCGGGAAGCTCGCGCTCCTTGACGGAGTTCACCTTGACGGTGACGACGGCTTCCTTGTCGGCGAACTCACCGGCGACGAGCTTCGAGGTGAACTCGGTGGAGCCACCGGCCTCGAGGCCGATGACGGCCTCGTCGAGGCCCTCGATGAGCTGGCCGGAGCCGACCTCGTGGGACAGGCCCTCGGTCGCGGCCTCCGGGACGGGCTCGCCGTCGACGGTCGCCGAAAGGTCGATGGAGACGAAGTCGCCGTCCTGCACGGGCCGCTCGACGCCCTTGAGGGTGCCGAAGCGCTGGCGCAGCGACAGAAGCTGCTCGGCGACGTCCTCGTCGGTGATCTCGACGGGATCGACGGTGACGGCGATCCCGGAGAAATCGGGGAGGGTGATCTCGGGGCGGACATCGACCTCGGCGGTGAACGCCAGTTCGACGTTGTCCTCGATCTTGGTGAGCTCGATCTCGGGCTGGCCGATGACCTTGACGTCGTTGGCGGTCACGGCCTCGCTGTAGCGGGGGCCGATCGCGTCGTTGACGACCTGCTCGAGCACGGCACCGCGGCCGACACGAGCCTCCAGCAGCTTGCGGGGAGCCTTGCCGGGACGGAAGCCGGGCAGGCGGATCTGGCTGGCGAGAGCCTTGAACGCGCGGTCGAAATCAGGCTGGAGCTCCTCGAAGGGCACCTCAACGTTGATACGGACTCGCGTCGGGCTGAGCTGCTCGACGGTGCTCTTCACGGACATGCTCCTTCTGTGTCGTGCTCTTGTCTAGGTCTCACTACGGGCGCCGATTCTCCGCCGCCGTTCGTTCTGGTCGGGATGACAGGATTTGAACCTGCGACCCTCCGCTCCCAAAGCGGATGCGCTACCAAGCTGCGCCACATCCCGTCGTCCAACCGGTTCCCGTCGACCGCCCGGGGACCCGCTGAGGAATCCTACGGCCCCCCGATTATGAAATCCAAAGCGAGGTTCGGTACAGTCTCATCCGGCAGCGACGGAGACGGCGATCCCGGCAGAAGTCGCTTGCTCGCGGGGATGTAGCTCAATGGTAGAGCCCCAGTCTTCCAAACTGGCTACGCGGGTTCGATTCCCGTCATCCCCTCCACGGGATCTCACGCCCGCCACCACTTCCGCTGGCGGGCGTGAGTCGT
>NZ_JBMBTE010000186.1:0-6510 GCF_048897285.1 Rhodococcus sp. O3 | reverse complement strand
CCGCGACGACGCCCGCGACACCGGGATCGGGCGCATCCACGGCGGCCCGGCGACCGTGGAGCTCGACGACGGCACCACCGTCGAGGTCGACGAGATCGTGGTCGCCGCGGGCCGCCGCCCCGCCACCGCGGACCTGGGCCTGGACGTGCTCGGTCTGGAACCGGGGGCGGCCACGCCCGTCGACGATCACCTGAACGTCACCGGGGTGGACGGCACCTGGCTGTACGCGGTCGGGGACGTCGCCGGCCGGGCCGCGCTGACGCACATGGGCAAGTATCAGGCGCGGGTGTGCGGCGACGTGATCGCCGCCCGCGCCGAGGACCGCGACCTCGACCATCCCCGCTACCGCGCCACCGCCGACCACGGGCAGGTGCCGCAGGTGATCTTCACCGAACCGGAGATCGCGTCCGTCGGGCACACCGCCGCCTCGGCCCGCGACGCCGGCCTCGACGTCGAGACCCTCGAGGTGGAGCTGGCGGTGGCCGGCTCGGCGCTGGCCCGCGACGACTTCGCCGGGCATGCCGCGCTCGTCGTCGACCGCGCCACCGACACCCTCGTCGGCGCCACCTTCGCCGGCACCGAGGTCGCCGAGCTCGTGCACGCGGCGACGGTGGCGCTCGTCGGGAAGGTGCCGTTGGACACGCTGTGGCATGCGGTCCCGTCGTATCCGACGGTCAGTGAGGTGTGGTTGCGGCTGCTCGAAACCCGCCGGCCCTGACCCACCCGCCGGCCCTGACCCGCGAACCCGAGGAGAACCCCGTGGAGCTGAGCGTCGTCGCCATCGACAAACCCGAGGACACCAACGTGATCGTCGGCCAGTCCCATTTCATCAAGACGGTCGAGGACCTGCACGAAACGCTCGCCGGATCCAGTCCGCACCTGCGGTTCGGGATCGCGTTCTGCGAAGCGTCCGGGGTGCGGCTGGTGCGCCGCTCCGGCAACGACGACACGCTCACGGACCTGGCCACCCGCAACGCCCTGGCGGTCGCGGCCGGGCACTGCTTCATCGTGTTCGTCGACAACGGCTACCCGGTGAACATCCTCAACGCGATCAAGCAGGTCCCGGAGGTGTGCGGCATCTACTGCGCCACCGCCAACCCCGTCGAACTCGTGATCGCCGAAACCGAACTCGGCCGCGGCATCATCGGCGTCATCGACGGCAGCCCGCCCCTCGGCGTGGAATCCGACGACGACGTCGCCGACCGCAAGGCGCTGCTGCGCACCATCGGCTACAAACTGTGACGGCCGGTCAGCGCGGCAGCCGCCGCCAGATCGCCCGCGGCAGCAGCCGCATCCCGAAGAACACCGGCCGCAGCAGGCCGGGCACCCACACCTCGCCGCGCCCGCGGCCCAACGCGCGCACGGTCGCGTCGGCCACCTGCTCCGGGGTGCTCGACAACGGCGCCGGGCTCATGCCCTCGGTCATCCGGCCGATCACGAAACCGGGCCGCACCAGCAGCAACGACACCCCGCTGCCGTGCAGGGCGTCCGCCAGCCCGGACGCGAACCCGTCCAGCCCGGCCTTCGCCGACCCGTACACATAGTTGGCGCGCCGCACCCGCACCCCGGCGACCGACGAGAACACCACGATCCGGCCCGCGCCCTGCGCGCGCAGCCGCGTCGCGAGCCGGGTCAGCAGCGCGACCTGTGCGACATAGTCGGTGTGCACGACCGCGACCGCGTGCGCGGCGTCGGTTTCGGCGCGGGCCTGGTCGCCGAGGATGCCGAAGGCGAGCACCCCCACGTCGATCGGACCGTGCGTCGCGGTGATCTGCTCGAGCACCGCCTCGTGGCTGTCGAGGTCGTCGGCGTCGAACTCGACGGTGTGCACCGCGTTCGCGCCCGCCGCCCGCACCGCCTCCCGGGGTTCGTGCAGGTCGCCGGCGCGGCGCGCGGCCAGGATCACGGTGCGGCCGGGGGCGAGCCGGCGGGCCACCTCGAGCCCGATCTCGCTGCGGCCCCCGAAGATCACGATGCTTCCCTGCGCGATGGTCATGGCTGCCAGTGTTCCGTGACCGACCGGTGCGGGCGCTGTCGGGGCCCGGTGCTCGCGGCGCGGCGGCCGCTCTAGGCTCGCGGGTATGGCCCGCACCCCGGACGCGCTCGGCGAGCGCGCACTGCAGTTCCTGTCCGAATATCACCTCGGCACCCTGACGACGCTGCGCAAGGACGGCACCCCGCACGTCGTCGCGGTCGGGTTCACCTGGGATCCGCAGGCCCGGGTGGTGCGGGTGATCACCAACGCCGGCTCGCAGAAGGCGCTGAACGCCGACCGCGGCGGCTACGCCGCGGTGTCGCAGGTCGACGGCGGGCGCTGGCTCACCCTGGAGGGCTCGGCGCGGGTGCGCAGCGACGCCGCCGCGGTCGCCGAGGGCGTCGAGCGCTACACCCGGCGGTACCGGCCTCCGCGCGAGAACCCGACCCGCGTGGTCGTCGAGATCGCGGTGGACCGGGTGATGGGGTCGGTGCTGGACTGATCCCCGGGCGTCCCTCCCCGACCTGCCCCCCGGTTGATCCGAGCGAACGGTACATTCGCTCGGATCAGGCGGGGGTCCCTCGCCGCGTGAGGCGCCCGAGCAGCGTGTTCGACCACGGCCGATAGCGGGTGTTGTGGAAGGCGTCCACCAGCCAGGTACCGTCCCGCCGGACCAGGACGAAGGTCACCGAGGAGCGGCGCCTCGCGGTCGGGACGGTGCGCCGCTTCTGCCAGGACATGACGATTCCGCCGCGTTCGCAGGCGACCGCGACGTCGGGAGCGGGGAAACGCACGTCCCGGCTTTCGCTCACCATGCGGGAATTGCGCATGATGCCCGCGAACAGTGCGCGGTGACCGTCGGCGATCGCTCTGCGTCCGCTCATGCGGGTGCCGTCGAATGCCGTGTAGTCGGCGTCGGCGGTGAAGGCCTGCGCGTAGGACTCGGGATTTCCTTCTTCCCAGGCAGCCGCGACGCGTGCCAGTGCCCGGTCCACGCCGACGGTGTCGTGGGTCGATGCAGTCATCTCACCCTCCTTCGGTTCAGTGCGGTATATAGTTTAGAACACTGAAATAATTTGGGGTAGGCATGACGAACGAACCGATCGCACCCGGCGACCTCCTCGGTCGGGATTTCGCGACGGCCGTGGTGATGTTCCACGAGGCGGTCGCGCACCGACTCGGCCTGACCGCCACCGACAATCGGGCCCTGGACGTGCTGTCCCGGTCCGGACCGACCACCGCCGGGGACCTGGCCCGGGCCCTGCACCTGACCCCGGGGGCGGTGACCGGCATCGCGGACCGACTGGCCGCCGCCGGCTACGTCACCCGAGTCCCCGACACCGCCGACCGGCGCCGCATCCTCCTGGTCGTCGAGACCGACCGGGTGGCGGCGCGACTACGGCCCCTCTACGAGCCGTTCGCGCGCGAGGTCGCGGAACTGTTCGCCGCCTACAGCGACGACCAGCAGGCGGCGATCACCGCGTTCCTCACCGACGTCACCCGGACCCTGCGCGCCCACACCGAGCGGGTCACCGAGCCCGACGACCGGTGACCGCACCCGGAACCGGTATCGGCCCCACTCCGAGTCCGAGCGAACGGGACATCTGAGGAGACGAGGGGTACGTTCGCTCGGCGAAAACGGCGCGCGGACACCGCGACCCGGGTCAGCCGGGCAGCACCGTCAACCCGTGCGGCCGGCGGTTCACCGGCTCGCAGCCGTCGGCGGTGACCACCACGATGTCCTCGATGCGGGCCCCCCACTCGCCGCGGAAATAGATGCCCGGCTCGATGCTGAACGCCATCCCCGGCCGCAGTTCGTCGGTGTTCCCGCCGACGATGTACGGCTCCTCGTGCACCGACAGGCCGATGCCGTGCCCGGTGCGGTGCACGAACACCTCCCCCAGCCCCTGCGCCGCCAGCAGATCCCGCGCGGCGGCATCCACCGATTCGGCGGTCACCCCGGGCTTCACGGCGTCGACCGCGGCCTGCTGCGCCTCCTCGAGCAGCGCGATCTTCGCGGCCACATCGGGATCGGGCTCGCCGAGGCTGTAGGTGCGGGTCGAATCGGAGTTGTAGCCGGGTTCGACGGGACCGCCGATGTCGATGACCACGATGTCCCCGGACTCGAGCACCCGGTCGGACACCTCGTGGTGCGGGTCGGCGCCGTGCGGACCCGACCCGACGATGACGAACGCCGCCGCGGTGTGGCCCTCCTCGAGGATCGCCGCGGAGATGTCCGCGGCCACCTCCGCCTCGGTGCGGCCGGGCCGCAGCCACTCACCCATCCGGGCGTGCACCCGGTCGATCGCGGCACCGGCCCGCCGCAGCGCCTCGATCTCGTCGTCGTCCTTGATCATCCGCAGCTCGCGCAGCACATCGGTGGCCAGCACCGGCACCGACCCGAACAACCCGGCCAGCGGCACCAGGTGCAGCGCCGGCATCGCATCGGTCACCGCGGTGCGCGCGGCACCCGGCAGCAGCGCCGCCACCAGCTCGTAGGGGTTCTGCCCGTCCACCCAGTCCCGCACCGGCACCGACAGTTCCTCGACCGCCGAGTCGTTCAGCGACGCCAGCTCCAGGCGCGGCACCACCACCGTCGCCGCGCTGCCGTCGGTGGGGATCACCAGGCAGGTGAGCCGTTCGAAGGATTCGGCGCGGGACCCGAGCAGGTACCGCAGGTCCGGGCCGGGCGTCACGAGCAGCGCATCGAGACCGGCGGCGGCACCGAGCTCGGCTGCGCGGGTGAGGCGTTCGGCGTAACGGGCGGCGGGAAATCGGGATGCGGCAGCACTCATGGGCATCAGCGTAGTGCGAGTCGGGGATGGCAGGATGTGGACCGTGACGACTCCTGTGACGACCCCGGACGGTGACACCGGGCGGCGCCCGCTGCTGCTGCTCGACGGGGCGAGCCTGTGGTTCCGCGCCTACTACGCGCTGCCCGACTCGATCACCGCCCCCGACGGCCGTCCCGTCAACGCGGTGCGCGGCTTCACCGACATGGTGGCCTCGCTGATCACCCGGCACCGGCCCCACCGGCTCGTGGTGTGCCTCGATCTGGACTGGCGTCCGGCGTTCCGGGTCGCGGCGGTGCCCAGCTACAAGGCGCACCGGGTCGCGGTCGGCTCGGACGGCACCGTCGAGGAGGTTCCCGACACCCTGACCCCGCAGGTGCCGATGATTCTCGACGTGCTGGCCGCCGCCGGGATCGCCACCGGCGGCGCCGCCGGGTTCGAGGCCGACGACGTGCTCGGCACCCTCGCCGCCCGGGAAACCACCGACTCGGTGGTCGTGGTCAGCGGCGACCGCGACCTGCTGCAGGTCGTCGCCGACGACCCGGTCCCGGTGCGGGTGCTCTACGCCGGGCGCGGACTGGCGAAGGCCGAACTGTTCGGGCCCGCCGAGGTCGCCGACCGGTACGGGGTGCCCGCCGAGCGGGCCGGCGCCGCCTACGCCGAGCTGGCGTTGCTGCGCGGGGACCCGTCCGACGGGTTACCCGGCGTCAAGGGTGTCGGTGAGAAGACCGCGTCGGGCCTGCTGTTGCAGTACGGCTCACTCGACGGGATGCGGGCGGCCGCGGCCGATCCGGATTCGGGCATGGCCAAGGGCATGCGCGCCAAACTCGACGCGGCCGCAGACTATCTGGACGCGGCGCTGCCCGTGGTGCGGGTCGCGCGCGACGCCCCGGTGCAGCTGTCCGGTGCCGACGCCCTACCCACGGTGCCCGTCGACGCGCCGGCGCTGGCGGCACTGGCCGACACGCTCGGGATCGGACGGTCCGTCACGACGCTGACCACCGCACTGGCCGCGGCCGCGGGCTGACCGGACCGTCCGGCCGATCGGTTGAGTCCGGTCGGTGGGAGCCGCTCAGTTGGGGCGACTGACCTCGTAGGTGCCCTCGTCGTCGGTGAAGGTCAGGGTGACCGACCGATGCTGCCCGTCGACGGTGACGGTGCATTCGAAGCTGTTGCCGGACTCGACCTTCTGGCCGTCGGGGCAGGACACGTCGTCGACCGCGGTGGCGCCGTAGGACTGGGTCAGCACCTTCGCGACCCCGGCCTCGGCGGCCGCGGAATCCAGGGTCTTCGACCCGAGGGATGTGGCGACGAGGACCCCGACGATCGCGAGGATCAACACCAGGGCCAGCGCACCGAGGCCGAGGATCAGCGGCTTCTTCGACTTCGGCGGCTGCTGACCGGCCTGCGCCGGCGCCCACTGCGGCTGCTGCCCCGGCTGCGGCTGGCCCCAGGGCTGCTGACCGGCCGCGGGTTGTCCCCACGGCGGCTGCTGACCGGGCTGCGGTTGCGGCGCCCACTGCTGGCCCGGTTGCGGCTGTCCCCACTGCTGCTGCGGCTGGCCCCACTGCTGACCGGCGACGGGAGCGCCCTGGCCCCACTGCTGGCCCGGTTGAGGTTGCGGCTGCCCCCACTGCTGCTGCGGCTGGGCGGGCTGCTGACCCCACTGGGCCCCGGCGGCCGCCTGACCCCACGGCTGCTGCCCGGGCACCGGCGGCTGGCCCCACTGCTGGCCGGTCTGAC
>NZ_JBMBTE010000185.1:0-6537 GCF_048897285.1 Rhodococcus sp. O3 | reverse complement strand
TCCGTTGTGCGGACTTCGGGAGCAGTGTGGACCTCTGTGTAATGCGGTGTCGCGCAACTCACCGTATTGTTGGGACCCATACCGCGCGAGAGTCGTTCCGTGATACGAGTCGACTCGGTGGACACGACGAGGGGTCGGTCCGGCCGACATGACGAGCGCCGGTTCGTCGGGCGCACGGGGCCGGAGAGCCGGTAGGTCAGGAAACAGGGGGTTGTGCGTGACTTCGACTGCCGACATCGAGCCGCCGAAGGTAGCTCTGGTGACCGGTGCCAGCCGTTTCCTCGGTGGATTCCTCGTCACCCGGCTCGCTCAGAATCCGGCGATCGAACGGGTCATCGCTGTCGACACCCAGTCACCCACCAAGGACATGCTCCGCCGCATGGGCCGCGCCGAGTTCGTGCTCGCCGACATCCGGAATCCGCTGATCGGCAAGGTCATCCGCAACATGGACGTCGACACCGTCGTCCATGCGTCCACGTTGACCAAGGCCCCCAAGTCGGGCAGCCGCACTGCCATGAAGGACATGAACGTCCTCGGTGCCATGCAGTTGTTCGCGGTGTGCCAGAAGGTGCCGTCCGTCCGGCGGGTGGTGCTGCGGTCGTCGTCGGTGGTGTACGGATCCAGCGCCAAGGACCCCGCCAAGTTCACCGAGGAGATGAGCGCCCGTCGCCGGCCGACCGGCGCCTTCGCCCGCGACATGATCGAGATCGAAGGCTATCTGCGGGGCCTGGCCCGCCGGCGCAGCGACATCTCGACCACGATCCTGCGGCTCGCCCCGACAGTCGGGAACCGGGTGCCCGGTTCGGTCTCCGCATACCTGACCTCACCGTTGGTGCCGACCGTGTTCGGGCGCGACGCCCGGTTGCAGTTGCTGCACGAAGAGGATGCGCTGGGCGCACTCGAACGGGCGACCGTCGCCGGACCCGCCGGGACCTTCAACGTCGCCGGGGACGGCATCGTGATGGTTTCGCAGGCCGTCCGCCGCGCGGGCGGGATCCCTGTTCCCATGCCGTACGGACTCTTCCGCACGGCGGGACATGCCCTCATGGGATCCGTCATGACATCCTTCACCAAGGAAGAACTCGACTACTTCCACTTCGGTTGCGGACTCGACACCACCCGGATGCGTACCGAACTCGGGTTCGAGCCGCGCTGGACGACGAAGGACGCACTCGACGACTTCGCCCGCAGCGTCGGGCTGAGCCGCATCGTGAAGACCGAATGGGTCGATCGAGCCGAATCGATGGTGCTCTCCGCACTGGGAGAGAGGACGGAGGCGCGATGACGCAGGTTGCGAAAGTCATTCCGCTGCACGGTGGAGCGAATGCACAGCGCCGCGGCGGTGCGAGACCCGGCAGCGGTCATCCTGCCGGCCGCGACCTCGAGCCCTTCGATCTGCCGACGCAGCACACCCCGGCGGACGGCTTCCTCGACGACCTGCGCCGGACCCTGATCGACCAGGTCACGGGGACCGCCGAGTTCGTGCGCCGCCGCATGACGGGGGACTACGAGGTCGACGACTTCGGGTTCGATCCGCACTTCACCGAGAACGTCGTGATGCCCGTGCTGCGGCCGCTGTTCGACAAGTGGTTCCGCGTCGAGGTCCGTGGCATCGAGAACATCCCCGCCGATGGCAGCGCACTCGTCGTCGCCAATCACGCCGGTACCCTTCCGCTCGACGCGCTCATGACCTCGGTCGCGGTGTGGGACCAGGCGCACCGCCCGCTGCGGATGCTCGCCGCCGACCTCGCCTTCGACATGCCCGTCATCGGCACCGTGGCCCGCAAGGCCGGTCACACCCTCGCCTGCCACCCCGACGCCGAACGGTTGCTGCGCGACGACCAGGTGGTCGCGGTGTTCCCCGAGGGCTACAAGGGTCTGGGCAAACCGTTCCGCGAGCGGTACAAGCTGCAGCGGTTCGGCCGCGGCGGCTTCGTGTCCGCGGCACTGAAGACGCGCGCTCCGATCGTGCCGTGCTCGATCGTCGGCTCGGAGGAGATCTACCCGAACATCGCCGATCTCACGTCGCTCGCGCGGGTGCTCGGCCTGCCCTACTTCCCCGTCACGCCGTTGTTCCCGGCCTTCGGTCCGCTCGGGCTCGTGCCGCTGCCGTCGAAGTGGTACATCGAGTTCGGCACCCCGATCACCACGGACGTGTACGACGATGCGGCCGCCGACGACCCGATGGTGCTGTTCGAGGTCACCGACCACGTGCGGGAAACCATCCAGCAGACGCTGTACAAGCTCCTCACCCGGCGCCGCAACGTCTTCCTCGGCTGAAGCGGCCCGGACGACGAACTGCGCTGCCGACGAACTGCGCTGCCGACGAACTACGCCGCGCGGTCCCGCCGCCGCCCGAGAAGGACCGCCAGCGCCCCGCCCGCCGCGCCGATCCCCAGCGCGGTCGGCACCCCGATCCGCGCGGCCTTGCGGGCGGTCCGGAAATCCCGGATCTCCCAGCCGCGCGTCTTGGCGAGTTCCCGCAGGTCGGCGTCGGGATTGATCGCGACGGCCGTGCCCACCAGCGACAGCATCGGCACGTCGTTGTGGCTGTCGGAGTAGGCGGTGCACCGCTTGAGGTTCAGGCCCTCCCGGATCGCCAGGGCACGCACCGCGTGCGCCTTGCCGAGCCCATGCAGGATGTCGCCGACGAGCCGGCCCGTGAAGACGCCGTCCTCCGATTCGGCGACCGTACCCAGGGCGCCGCTCAACCCGAGCCGCTTGGCGATGACGTCGGCCAGTTCCACCGGGGTCGCGGTGACCAGCCACACCTGCTGACCCGCGTCCAGGTGCATCTGCGCGAGCGCGCGCGTGCCCGGCCAGATCTTGTCGGCGATGATCTCGTCGTAGATCTCCTCGCCGAGGCGGCGCAGTTCCTCCGTCGACCGTCCCTGTACGAACGACAACGCCTTCTCGCGGCCGCTCGCGACGTCGTTCGAGTTCTCCTTGCCGGTGACCCGGAACTTCACCTGCTGCCAGGCGAACTCGAGCAGATCGGTCTTGCGGAAGTAGTCCCGTGCGACCAGACCCCGAGCGAAATGGATGATCGAGGCGCCCTGCACCATCGTGTTGTCGACGTCGAAGAACGCCGCCGCGGTCAGATCGCGCGGCGCGGGGGTCACGGCTTCGGTTTCGATCCCGGCCTCGACCTCGGCCTCGGCCTCGGCGCGCGCCTCGTGCAGCGCCAATGCGGCGTCGGCGCTGGCCTCACCGGCCAGGTTCGCGCGCACCTCGGCCTCGCTGGGGCCGAACTTGCTGAACCACCGGCGGCGTCCCGGTCGGATGAGGCCGGACAGAAACTCGCCGATTCCCCACCCGTACGGCAATGAACGTCCAGGCACTCGCACCTCCGTGTCACGACGGCCGTGTCGCCGCGGGCAACGGACGACGCGCCCAGCCTAGCCCGCGACCGGACCGCGTTCCGGGCGGGAGCGAACGCACGGACCGGGTGTGACGTTCATCTCGACCGGCGATGGCGCACAGTAGGGGAATGACAGAGCCTCGACAGGACGCCGCCGGCGCCTCCGCACCCGCCCACGAAGTCACTCTTCTCGTCCGCGCCGGCTGCGGCGCGTGCGCGCCCGCACGCGCACAGCTCGAGCAGGTGTGCGAGGAGTTCGGGCTCACTCTGACATGCATCGACGTCGATGCTGCTGCCGCAACGGATCCCGAGTTGCGTGCCGAATTCGGCGACCGGTTGCCGGTCGTTCTGCTCGACGGCCGCGAGCACAGCTACTGGGAGGTGGACGAGCCGCGACTCAGGGCCGATCTCGCTCGCTGACCACGGTCGGCGCGGTCCGTCGCGCAGGTAGCGAGCACATTCGGGCCCCTTCGAGCAACTTTGTGCATGGCTTCACAAGCGGTTACCGTGGTGTGAACGAAACCCCGGATCACCGTGAGGACCGACGTGTATCCGTCGGCCGGACGAGGAGCCACGAACGTGACAGAGCTGCACCCCCCGCAGGGCGACGACGCCCGCGACAACGCCGGGGGCGGCGGGGGTGCCTCTCCCGGAGTTCCGGTGCGCGACATCCCCCAGGCTACTGTGACGCGTCTCGCGACCTATCTGCGGGTCCTCGGTGGGCTCGCGGACGCCGGGACGCTCATCGTCTCGAGTGAGGAACTCGCCACCGCGTCCGGGGTCGGATCCGCCAAACTCCGCAAGGACCTGTCGTTCCTCGGCCCCAACGGGGTTCGCGGCGTCGGCTACGACGTGCTGCGCCTGCAGGCGCGCATCGAGAACGCGCTCGGCCTGGACCAGGGACACCGCGTGGTGCTGGTCGGCGTCGGCAATCTCGGTCGTGCGCTCGCCCGGTATCCGGGTTTCGACCGCCGCGGATTCACCATGGCCGGCCTGTTCGACTCCGATCCGCAGATCGTCGGCACCCGTGTGGGCGATCTGACCATCCGCCACGTCGACGGTCTCGAGTCCGGTGCCCGCGAACTCGGCGCGACCATCGGGGTCGTCGCGACCCCCGGTGACGCCGCCCAGCAGGTGTGCGACGTCCTGGTCCGTTCCGGGGTGCGCAGCGTCCTGAGCTTCGCTTCGACGCCGCTCGAGGTGCCCGAACACGTCGAGGTGCGCCGCGTCGATCTTTCCGTCGAGATGCAGGTGCTCTCGTTCAACAGCGCCCGCAACGACGAACTCGCCCACGCTGCCGGGGACGCGCGTCCCACCGGAATGGGGCAGCCGATGGGATCCCGCGCTACCGCGGTGAAGGCAACGAGCGCCCCGCACCGGGCCTCGTCCGGGAAGTCGGGCCCGCTGGGTTCGACCGTGACAAGAAACGGATCGGTGATCGCACCGTGAGTGTTCTCCTCGTCGGGATCTCGCACCGGAGTGCCCCGGTGTCAGTGCTCGAGAAGGTCGCGATCACCGACACCGACCGACCGAAGCTGACCGACAAGATGATGTCCTCCGGGCACATCTCCGAGGCGATGATCGTCTCGACCTGCAACCGGGTGGAGATCTACGCGGTCGTCGACGCGTTCCACGGTGCACTGGCCGACGTCAGCGCACTGATGGCCGAACATTCCGGTCTGACCCTCTCCGATCTGCATCGGCACGCCTACGTGCGGTACAGCGAGGCCGCCGCCGAGCACCTGTTCTCGGTCGCCAGCGGCCTGGACTCGATGGTCGTCGGGGAACAGCAGATCCTCGGACAGATCCGCGCCGCCTATGCCAGCGCGGACGCTCAGCAGGCCGCGGGCCGGGCACTGCACGAACTCGCCCAGCAGGCGCTGCGCGTCGGCAAGCGCGTCCACAGCGAAACCGGCATCGACGCCGCCGGCGCCTCGGTGGTGTCGGTCGCGTTGGACAAGGCCGGTGCACGGCTCGGCGGTCTCGCCGGCCGCACCGCGGCCGTCGTCGGTGCCGGTGCGATGGGCGGTCTCGCGGTCGCGCATCTGACCCGGGCCGGAATCGGGCGGATCATCGTGGCCAACCGCACGCGCGAGCGTGCCGAACGACTCGCCGAAACGGCCCGCGGCAACGGCGTCGAGGCCGAGGTGGTCGCGTTCGGCGATCTCGCGTCCGCACTCGCCCGCGCGGACGTCGCGGTGACCTGTACCGGCGCGGTCGGAACCGTCGTGACCCTCGCCGACGCACACCGCGCGCTCGCCGAGCCCGGCCGCGGACCGGACCGCCCCCTCGTCATCTGCGACCTCGGCCTGCCGCGCGACGTCGACCCGTCCGTCGCGGGTCTTCCCGACGTCACCGTCTTCGACATGGAGGCGCTGCAGAACGATCCCGCCGCCGGCGCGGCCGCATCCGACGCCGAGGCCGCCCGCGGGATCGTCGCCGCCGAACTGTCCGACTACCTGACCTCGCAGCGTCTCGCCGAGGTCACCCCGACCGTCACCGCGTTGCGGCAGCGCGCCGCCGAGGTCGTCGAGGCCGAACTGATGCGTCTCGAATCCCGGCTGCCCGATCTCGACGAGGGGGAACGCGGCGAGGTCGCGCGCACCGTCCGTCGCGTCGTCGACAAACTCCTGCATGCGCCGACCGTGCGCGTGAAACAGCTGGCCTCCACTCCCGGCGGCGACCAGTACGCCGAGGCATTGCGGGAACTGTTCGAACTGCGCCCGGGGGCGGTCGAGGCCGTCGCCATGCCCATGGTGAAGGAACCGGGTGCCCTGGCCGAGTCGGTCGGCACCGACCTGTCCGCAGCCCTCGATCCCGCCCTCACAACGGAGCTGCGGACTCCACGAAAGGACAGGCAGGCATGAGCGCCGAGGCCGCATCGGTCACCCGGAGCGACGACCGGGCCGGCAGCCGCACGTTGCGTATCGGAACGCGCGGCAGCCTCCTCGCGACCACGCAGGCGGGCACCGTCAGAGACGCGCTGATCGCCGCCGGGCATCCCGCCGAGCTGGTGATCATCACGACCAAGGGCGACGTCACCGCAGGCCCGGTCCAGCGGATCGGCGTCGGCGTGTTCACCGCCGAGCTGCGTGAGGCGTTGCTCGCCGGCGAGGTCGATCTCGCCGTGCACTCGTACAAGGACCTGCCCACCTTCCAGGATCCGCGCATGGTCA
>NZ_JBMBTE010000184.1:0-6858 GCF_048897285.1 Rhodococcus sp. O3 | reverse complement strand
GGCACGGCATGTGCTGTTGACCAGCCGGCGCGGCCCCGCCGCCGAGGGCTGCGACCGGTTGCTGCGCGAGCTGAGCGACCTGGGGGCCGAGGTGCGCGCGGTTGCCTGTGACACCGCCGACGAGGCGGCGGTCGCCGAGTTGCTGATCGGGATCGCGCCGGAGCATCCGCTGACGGCGGTCGTCCACGCGGCCGGCGTGATCGACGACGCCACCCTGACCTCGCTCACCCCCGAGCGACTCGACGCGGTGCTGCGGCCGAAGGTCGACGCGGCCTGGCACCTGCACCGGCTGACCGCGACGTCCGACCTGCGGGCGTTCGTCGTGTTCTCGTCCCTCGCCGGGATTCTCGGGGCGCCCGGGCAGGCGAACTACGCCGCCGCGAACACGTTCCTCGACGCCCTCGCCCGGCACCGGCACGCCCTCGGGCTGCCCGCACTGTCGATCGCATGGGGCATGTGGGCGCCGCCGAGCGCCATGACCGGCAACCTCGGGGCGATCGATCGCGTCCGGTCCCTCCGCAGCGGCATGACCCCGCTGTCGGCGGACGACGGCCTGGCCCTGTTCGACCGCGCATTGGCAGCCGGGGCACCCACCGTGGTGGCCGCGCGATTCGATCACACCGGCGCGGCCGCGCCCTTTGTGCCCGCGCCCCTGCGCGGCCTGATCCGGGAATCCCGTCCGCGCGCCGCGGGCACGGCGGCGACCGGATCCACGGCTGCCGGGTCGCCGGATTGGGCTCAGCGCCTTGCCGAACGGTCGGTTCCCGAGCAGCGGCATCTGATGCTCGAGCTGGTCCGGGGCGCGGCGGCCGCGGTCCTCGGCTACGACGCGCCGGACGCGGTCGACCCGGAGCAGGCGTTCAAGGAACTCGGGTTCGACTCGCTGGCCGCGGTGGCGCTCCGAAATCAACTCGGTGCCGCGACCGGGCTCCGGTTGCCGCCGACGATGGTGTTCGATCACCCGAATCCGCGTGCGGTCGCCGAGTTCCTGCGCGCGGAACTCGTGCCGGATCCGGTGTCGGTTGCGTGTGCCGACATCGACCGGCTCCGGCTGGATCTCGCCGAGGTCGGTGAGGACGGGGACGCCCGGTCCACGATCGCGGAGCGGTTGGAAACGCTGCTGGCCGAGCTTGGATTCCCCGGCCGGGCAGGGACCGACGCGGTCGCCAGGATCCGGGACGCGACCGGCGAGGAGATCCTCGACCTGATCGACCGCGACCTCGGTCCCGGCGACGGGTGAGTGTCGTTCGCGTCGGCCGCGCCGCCGGGTCAGAGCGGTGCAGCGCCGTTCTGAGCGGCGGGTCGCGATCCGTCCGCCCGGACCATGCGGAACGAGTTCGCGAACCCGAGCAGTGCCGCGGCGAGCGGGACGAGCAAGGCGACCTGCAGGGCGATCGGGCGCGCATCGGTGTTGATGCGGACGACCTCGTCGCGGATCGCCGGGGGCTGGCCGGCGAGCAACTCCTCGAGCTGGGTGTTGCTCATGACTTCGGCGTCCTCCTCGAGCACCTGCGCGACGCGTTGCTGCTCGGCGGGTGGCAGCACGTCGCTCGACTCCGCCATCGAGGTGAACGTGATCGACAGCGTCGCGAGCAGGATGGCGCCGGCGAACGCCAGACCGAAGGACAGCCCGAACGACCCGGCCGCCGAGTTGGTGCCGGCGGCTTCGCTGACGCGTTCCTCCGAGATCGGGGCGAGGGTGTAGTTGTTCAGTTGCGAGACCAGCAGGCCCAGGCCCGATCCGGCGACCGCGAGCGGGAGCAGCAGTCCCCACCCGAAGTCGGCGCGGGGCACGATCGGCAGGAGCACCACGATCCCGATCGTGACGAGCAGGAAGCCCCATCGGATGATGGTGCTCGGGCGCCGCGCGCCGGCCTTCTTCCCGGCGAGCAACGCGACGACGAACATGCTCAGCGAGAGCGGCGCGAGCGACAGGCCCGCCTGCATGGCGTTGTATTCGAGCACCATCTGCAGGTAGATCGGCAACGCGATCATGACGCCGCCGAGCGCGATCTGCTGGAGCATCTGGCCGGTGATGCCGAGCCGGAAGATCTTGGACCGGAACAGATCCGGGTCCAGCAGCGCCGGAGCACCGGCGCGCTTGCGTCGCACCAGCCAGTAGGCGAGCCCGGCGAGGGCGGCCGCGCCGACCACGAAGAGACCGGCCACCGACTCGCCGCCTTCCTGCCACACCAGGATGCTGAGCACGATGCCGCCCATGCCCAGCACGGACAGCAGCGCGCCCACCGCGTCGACGCCCCGTTCTCCGGTGTAGGGCACGTCGCGGACGAGTCCGATGCCGGACAGCACGGCCGCGATGATCACGACCTCGAGCACGAATGCGATGCGCCAGGACAGGTAGGTGGTGATGAAGCCGCCGAGCAGCGGTCCGACGGCCGCGGCGATCGCGGCGGCAGCACCGACCAGGGCGTAGACCTTCTTCTGCGCGTCCCCTTCGAAGTTGCCGTGAACGAGGGACTGCATGGCCGGAAGCAGCAGCGAGGCGCCGATGCCGCCGACGATCGCCCAGAACACGATCACCGCGGTGAGACTCTGGGCCAGCGCCATCGCGGTCGCGCCGGTCGCGTAGCCGAGCAGGCCCAGGACGTAGGCCCGTTTACGGCCGATGAGGTCGCCGACCTTGCTGCCGATGAGGATGAACGCGGCGGACACGAGTGCCTCGAGTGCGATCGCGGCCTGCACGCCGCTGACGGTCGTTTCGAGGTCGCGCACCACCGCCGAGATCGACACGTTCATGAGCGAGGTGTCCACTACCAGGACGAACATCGCCATCGCGAGCAGGAGGGCGAGCAATCTGCTGTGGCCGGATTTCCGGTCGGAATCGTGGGTGATCGATTCGTCCGTCATGGCAGTACCACCGTTCGGCCGTCGTGAATTTCCCGCACCGGGCAGGTGCGACATTCACTGCTGCATCCAGCAGGGTACGCGCCCGTCGTCCGCGCGAACCGGGTTCGAGCACACTCGTCCGGCCCCGCGGGATCGGCTCAGGCGAAGACCGGGTCGACCGCGGAGATCGTCGTCGATCGGGCGACCACGTCGACGGTGATCACCCGGCGCCGCCCGGCCAGCTCCCGCAGCGCGGCGACGGTGGCGCCGATGGTGATCCGGGGATCGCGAACGGCGATGACCACGTCGGCATCGGACAGCATCAACGCGCTCCGGTCGTGATCGAACCGCTTGTCGGCCCGGCCCCCGACCGTCACCCGGCGCGAGGCCGGCGCGAGGAGCCGCTGGTGCTCGGCGATCTGCTCGGGACGCCAGCCGGCGGTCTGCTCCGGATACGGCAGGTACGCCCACAGCGCCATCCCGGCGCGATGCGCAGCGTCCGCCCACCACAGGCCCGCCCCGGTCGCCCACCCCGACATCGCGATCTCGGTCCCGTGCTCGGCAGCCAGTTTCGCGGCCAGACGCGACAGCTCCCCCTGCACCCATTCGCGCGTGTCGGGCTCGACGATCAGGTGCTCGCGATGTCCGATCACTGCCGCCCGGATCCATCGGTCCGGGGCATCGCCGCGGTCGACGGCCCGCTGCCGCATCCAGATGCGGCCGAGTTCGTTGCGGCCGATCGGCGTCTTGTATCCGCGGTCGCGGTGCCGGCCCCACAGTTTGTCGGGGCCGGCGGCGACGAGGAGGGCATCACCGGTCGCGGACAGCGCGGCCCGGACGACGAGATCGGAGGTCATCGCGGCAACGATCTCGCGGAGCACGGTGAACCGTGCGGTCGGCCAGTCGTCGCGGCGGACAGCGCCGGTGCCGATGCGGTGCGCGTCATCGCTGCTCGTGGCCGGGTCTGCGATGCGATCCCACGCGATCGTCGAGGTGGTGTGCGCGGCCGCGAAGGCGTGCTCGGGTGTCGGCCAGGTCCGGCCGGCCCAGTCGATCGGTACCGGCCGGCGCAGATGCAACGGCCAGTCCGGGTGCGCGCCGAGGTCGATGACGTCCAGGGCCGTCGGGGTGTCGGTGGTTCTCTGGCGGGTCACTACGTCTCCGTGCTGGTGGTCGTCGGATACAAGGATCGGTGACGGGTCCGTTGTCGTCGAGTCGGGCTGCGGCGGTGATCCGCACCTGCTCTCGGCAACATTGCGTTTCGCATTCTTCGACAAAGAGTCCCGCAACAAGTACCGGAGGAGCCGGGCATCCCACGCCGAGACCGCGACGGGAGTTGTCCCACCCCGGCCGCGATCCGGCGCGGCCGGGTGCACTTCCGACCGAAATGTCCGCTCGGGTTCCGCCAAAATCGTCCCTGGCACGCAAGGAGGCAATATCTTCGTTCTCCAAGTCGGAGAGGACAGTTTCCCTGGTGGGTGAGGGCACTTGGTCCATCCGGCCTCCTGCTCGATCGCGTCGATCGCGCAGGCCCACAGGACCCGGGGGCAACACGTGAAACGACATCGAACATCCCTCGCCGGACAGCAGCGCGTCGTCGTCGCCTTCGTCGCGGCGGTCGCACTGCTCGCCGCCGGCTGCAGCGGCCGCACCGGCACCGACACCGACAGCACCACGTCCGGACAGGGCGGATCGTCAGCGGTCTCCGCCGACTTCGGTGATCTCACCGAGGTGTGCCAGGACGGTGACGCTTCGACAGCCTCCGCCCAGGGCGTCACCGCCGAGCAGATCGAGGTCGGCGTCTTCTCCGACATCGGATTCACCAAGAACTCCGAATTCGTCGACGCGGCAAAGGTGTTCACGTCCTGGTGCAACGACAACGGCGGCATCAACGGCCGCACCCTCGTCGCCAATACCCGCGACACGAAACTCATGGAACCGCGCCAGCGCATGATCGAGGCCTGCCGCGAGGATTTCGCGCTCGTCGGCGGCGGCGCCGGACTCGATGCCCTCGGCGTCAAGGAACGCCTCAACTGCCTGCTCCCGAGTTTCCCGGCACAGGCCGTGCAGGAACGTGCCGCCGGCGCCGACCTCGAGGTCAGCGCCTCCCCGTCCAAGGTCCCCGGGTACGACAACTACGCCGGTTTCCGCACCTGGGCCGTGGACGAGGCCTACCCGGATTCGAAGCAGGCCATCGGCCTCATCAACGGCGACTCGGCGATCACCAAGGCCGTGCAGCAGATGACGCTCGAGACCCTGGACGCGATCGGCGCGAAGGTCGTCTACAACGAGCTGTATCCGACGATGGGCGTGTCGGACTGGACGCCCTACGCCCAGGCCATCAAGAACAACGGCGTCAAGGGCCTGATCTTCATGGGCAGCTTCGATCAGCTCGCCAAGCTCGAAGAGGTCCTGACGAACATGGACTACAAGCTGGACTGGATCGATCCGAACAACAACGCCTACAACGCCCAGTTCCTCGAACTGCTCGGCCGCTCCGCCGATTTCCAGAACAACATCGTCGATCTCAGCGGTGTCGCCCCGCTCGAAAGCGACGAACCCGCCGTCGAACAGCTGAAGGAGCTCTACGCGAAGTACGCGCCCGACGCCCAGATCACTCTCCCGGCGATGCGCGCCTGGTCGTCCTGGTTGCTGTTCGCCAAGTCCGCCGCCGCATGTGGGGACGAATTGACCCGAAAGTGCGTGTACGACAACGCCCGTCAGGAAACAGCCTGGACCGGCGGTGGCTTGCACGCCGCGAACGACCTACAGAACCCGATCCCGCCGCAGCCGTGCTTCAACGTCGAGCAGGCCACGTCGGAAGGGTGGCAGCCCGCCGATTTCGATCCGGACAACGGTCTGTACCGGTGCGACATCCCCGCCCGCAAGTTCACCGCGGACTTCGGCACGCCGATGACCCTCGCCGAGGTCGGCAAGACCATGGACGACGTCCAGTAGCCGAAAGGACGTCCAGTAGCCGAAAGAAGGAACGGCGCGTGGCCTCGGGGATTCGTCTCCGAGGCCACGCGGCCCCCGGCCCGGGGAACGGGGACTAACCTGATCAGCGGAGGAACGAGGCATGCTGCGCGTCTCCATCCTGGGCGAACAGGCGATCACCGACGATGTGACCGGGGCCGTGGTGACCCGGTCGCCGCGCGCGCTCGCGCTCGTCGCGTTCCTGGTCGCCCACGCCGGTACACCGCAGCCCCGGCAGCGGCTCGCGACCCTGTTCTGGCCGGACTCCGCAGACGGGCAATCCCTGACCAACCTGCGACGCGAACTCCACCATCTGCGTCAGGCGCTGGGCGACGAGCCGTCACTCACGGTGACCGCGAAGGATTTGTGCTGGACCGACACTCCGTCGAGCAGCGCCGACCTGCGCGTCTTCGACACCGAACGCGCAGCGACGCTGCCGGCGGCCCGGTCCGGCGACGACCGTGCTCTCGTCACCCACGCAAGGCGGGCGCTGGACGCATACGGCGGCGAGTTCCTGCCCGCCGTGTTCGACGACTGGGCACTCGAGATCCGATCCGATCGTGAACGACGATGTGTCGAGCTGTGCGATCTGCTGTCCGGCGCTCTCACCCGCACGGGTGATCCCGCCGGGGCAATCGAGGTCGCGCGTCGTCGCGTCCGGCTCGCCCCGCTCGAGGAGGTCGGCTATCGCAACCTGATGCGCCTGCAGGCCCAGACCGGAGATCGGGCCGGCGCCGCCGGTACCTATCACCGCTGCGCGTCGCTGCTCGAACGTGAACTCGGTGTCCTCCCCGACCCGCAGACGCGCGCCCTCGTCGACCGGGTTCTCGACACCGCACCCGGCCGGCGGACCCCGATCCGCACCGGGTCCACCACCGTCGAACTGGTCGGACGGTCCGGCGAGGTCGACCGTCTCGCCGCCGCATGGCACCGCGCGGCGTCCGGTCGACCGGGCGCGATTCTCATCCGCGGCGGGGCGGGCGTCGGAAAGACCCGGCTGCTCACCGAGATCGCGCACATCGCGCGGGCCGGTGG
>NZ_JBMBTE010000183.1:0-6909 GCF_048897285.1 Rhodococcus sp. O3 | reverse complement strand
CGTTGCGCCGCCGACCGCGCCATCGACGCCGGCCCGGCCACCGCGCACAACACGATTGCGCCGAGGACCAGGCGCAGGGTGACCGTGCCGGCCGCACCGACCCGATCGAACAGGGTGCTGGCGAACGCGGCGCCGAACTGGATCGACAGCACGGATCCGAGAACCGCGGCGACGGGCACCGCGCGTCGCGCCGGCTCCGGGTATCGCATGTGGCCTCCACTGTCCGACGCTCCCTGCGAACCCTAACCAGCGGTCGCCGACCGTGCGCGCCAAAAAACAATCACGAATGCTTGATTTCTGGCGAACAGCATGTGACGCTGGACCCATGACGGAGCTGCGCACGCTTCTGGACGACCTGCGCGCCGAGGGCGACGACCTCGATGCCCTGGTCGCGGACCTTCCCGCCGACGAGTGGGCCACACCGACGCCGGCCGAAGGCTGGACCGTCGCCCACCAGATCGGTCACCTGCTGTGGACCGACCGGGCGGCACTCCTCGCGATCGGCGACCCCGACGCGTTCGTCGCGGCCGCACACGACGCCCTCGCCAACCCGACCGGATTCGTCGACAAGGGCGCCGCCGAGCTGGCCGCCCGGCCTCCTGCGGAACTGCTCGCCGACTGGCGTGCCACCCGCCGCGAACTCTCCGACGCCCTCGCCGCCGTCCCGGCCGGCACCAAGATCCTCTGGTACGGCCCGCCGATGAGCGCGGCGTCGATGGCGACGGCCCGGCTCATGGAGACCTGGGCGCACGGCGGCGACGTCGCCGACGCACTCGGCGTCACCCGGACTCCCACCGCGCGCCTGCGCCACGTCGCGCACCTCGGTGTACGCACCCGCGACTTCGCATTCATCGTGCACGACCGCACCCCGCCTGCCGAGCCGTTCCGGGTGCAACTCGACGCCCCCGACGGCACCGTCTGGGAATGGGGACCGGCGGACGCGGCCCAGTCCGTCACCGGCCCGGCACTCGATTTCTGCCGTCTCGTCACCCAGCGGGTGCACCGCGGGGACACCGCGCTCGTCGCCACCGGACCCGACGCCGACGCCTGGCTCGACCTGGCCCAGGCGTTCGCGGGCCCGCCCGGCGCCGGCCGCGACAGCCGGGCATCCCGATGAGCGCACCCGTGCGGATCGGCAACTGCTCGGGCTTCTACGGTGACCGGCTCGCGGCGATGCGGGAGATGCTCGAAGGCGGTGACCTCGACTATCTCACCGGTGACTACCTCGCCGAACTGACGATGCTGATCCTCGGCCGCGATCGGATGAAGGATCCGAATCTCGGTTACGCCAAGACATTTCTGCGTCAGGCCGAGGACTGTCTCGGTCTCGCGCTCGACAAGGGCGTACGGATCGTCACCAACGCCGGCGGCCTGAACCCGTCGGGATTGGCGGCCGCGCTGCGCGAACTGGCCGGGCGACTCGGCGTCGATGCGACCGTCGCGCACGTCGAGGGGGACGACCTCGTCGGCCGGGTCGGCGAACTCGGGTTCTCGGCCGACCCGCCACCGCTGACCGCCAACGCCTACCTCGGGGCATGGGGCATCGTCCGGTGCCTCGACGCCGGTGCCGACATCGTCGTCACCGGGCGCGTCACCGACGCCTCGGTCATCGTCGGGCCTGCGGCCGCGCACTTCGGCTGGGCCCGAGACGATTTCGATGCGCTCGCCGGAGCCGTCGTGGCCGGGCACGTGATCGAGTGCGGCACCCAGGCCACCGGCGGCAACTACGCGTTCTTCACCGAGATCGACGACCTGGACCGCCCCGGCTTCCCGATCGCCGAGATCGCCGCCGACGGTTCGTCGACGATCACCAAACATCCCGGCACCGGGGGAGCGGTCACCGTCGGTACCGTGACCGCGCAACTGCTCTACGAGGTGTCCGGCGGTCGTTACGCCGGACCCGACGTCACCGCGCGGCTCGACACCGCTCAGCTCGCCCAGGAGGGACCCGACCGGGTCCGCATCAGCGGGGTGCGCGGTGAAGCGCCGCCGCCGACGCTCAAGGTCTGCCTCAACTCGCTCGCCGGGTTCCGCAACGAGGCGGTGTTCGTGCTCACCGGGCTCGACATCGAGGCCAAGGCCGCGCTCACCCGGCGGCAGGTCGAGGCGAACCTGACCGTCCGGCCCGCCGAACTCGACTGGACGCTGGCCCGCACCGACCACCCCGACGCCGACACCGAGGAAGCCGCGAGCGCTCTGCTGCGCTGCACCGCCCGCGACCGCGACTCCAACGTGGTGGGACGCGCATTTTCTTCCGTTGCAGTCGAATTCGCGCTCGCAAGCTATCCCGGTTTCTCGCTCACCGCGCCGCCGGGAAACGGCGCGCCCTACGGCGTGTACACCGCCGCCTACGTCGCCGCCGGTCTGGTCCCGCACACCGCGGTGCTGCCGGACGGAACCGCGGTCGCGGTCGAGCCGGTGACGCCCACCCGCCCGCTCGAGCCGCTGCCGGAACCGGACCTGCCGCATCCCCTGCCGCCGGGACCTGTCCGCCGCGTCCCGCTCGGCACCGTCGCCGGGGCCCGCAGCGGCGACAAGGGCGGCGACGCCAACATCGGCGTGTGGGTCCGCACCGACGACCAGTGGCGCTGGCTCGTCCACGCCCTCACCGTCGACGCCGTGAAGGAACTGCTGCCCGAGACGCGGCCGCTCACCGTGACCCGGTACGTGCTGCCGCACCTGCGAGCGGTGAACTTCGTCGTCGAAGGCATCCTCGGGCGCGGCGTCGCGTCCGGGGCCCGATTCGATCCGCAGGCCAAGGGCCTCGGTGAATGGCTGCGCGCCCGGTACATCGACATTCCCGAATCACTGCTGGAGACCACCGCGTGAGCATCTGGACCACCCCCGAACGCACCGCCCTGCGCGAGACCGTGACCGGTTTCGTGCAACGCGAGATCCTGCCGCACCTCGCGGACTGGGAACGCGACGGTGAACTGCCCCGCGACCTGCACAAGAAGGCCGCCGCGTTGGGATTGCTCGGCGCCGGATTCCCCGAATCGGTCGGAGGGTCCGGCGGCGACGCGGCCGACACCCTGACGATCTGCGAGGCGTTCCACGAGGCCGGCGCCTCCGGCGGTGCGTTCGCGTCGCTGTTCACGTGCGGCATCGCACTGCCGCACCTGATCGCGGCGGGCGATCCCGAACAGATCCGCAGGTGGGTCGCGCCGACGCTCGCGGGGGACCTGATCGGTTCGCTCGCGATCACCGAACCCGGAGGCGGCTCCGACGTCGGGCACCTGACGACCCGCGCCGTCCGCGACGGCGACCACTACATCGTCAACGGTGCCAAGACGTACATCACCTCCGGATGCCGCGCCGACTTCGTCGTCACCGCCGTGCGCACCGGCGGCGACGGAGCGGGTGGGGTGTCCCTGCTCGTGATCGAAAAGGGCACACCGGGATTCACGGTGTCCCGTAAGCTCGACAAGATGGGCTGGCGCGCCTCCGACACCGCCGAACTGTCCTACGTGGACGTGCGGGTCCCCGCCGCGAACCTGGTCGGCCCCGAGAACACCGGATTCGGGCAGATCGCCATGGCCTTCGTCGCCGAACGCATCGCCCTGGCCGCGCAGGCCTATTCCGGTGCGCAGCGCTGCCTCGATCTGACGGTCGCGTGGTGCCGCGACCGCGAAACCTTCGGCCGTCCCCTCGTCACCCGCCAGTCCGTGCAACGCACCCTCGCCGAGATGGCCCGCCGCATCGACGTGGCCCGCGTCTACGCCCGGCGCGTCGTCGAACGCTCCCTGGAGGGCGACGGCGACCTCATCGCCGAAGTGTGCTTCGCCAAGAACACCGCCGTCGAGGCGGGCGAATGGGTCGCGAACCAGGCCGTCCAGCTGTTCGGCGGGCTCGGCTACATGGCCGAATCCGAGGTCGAACGCCAGTACCGGGACATGCGCATCCTCGGCATCGGCGGCGGCACCTCCGAAATCCTCACCGAACTCGCCGCGAAACGATTGGGGTACACCGGATGAGCGCCCTGACCACCCGGATCGACCCGGCATCGGCGGAGTATCGCGCGGCCTCGGAGGCGATGACCGCCAAACTCGCCGAACTCGACGCCGAACACGCGAAGGCACTCGCCGGCGGCGGCGAGAAGTACGTCGCGCGGCACCGCGCACGCGGCAAGCTGCTGCCGCGCGAACGCATCGAAATGCTGATCGACCCCGACTCGCCGTTCCTGGAGCTGTCCCCGCTCGCCGCGTGGGGCACCGAGTTCCCGGTCGGTGGGAGCATCGTCACCGGGATCGGCGTCGTCGAGGGCGTCGAATGCATGATCACCGCCAACGATCCCACCGTCCGCGGTGGCACGAGCAATCCGTGGACGTTGCGTAAGAGTCTGCGCGCCAACGACATCGCCCTGCAGAACCGGCTTCCGTTGATCGCGCTCGTCGAGTCCGGCGGCGCCGACCTGCCCACCCAGAAGGAGGTGTTCATCCCGGGCGGGCGGTTGTTCCGCGACCTCACGCGCCTGTCCGCGGCCGGGATCCCCACCATCGCACTGGTCTTCGGGAACTCCACCGCCGGCGGCGCCTACATGCCGGGGATGTCCGACCACGTCGTGATGATCGAGAAGCGGTCCAAGGTGTTCCTCGCCGGCCCTCCGCTGGTGAAGATGGCCACCGGTGAGGAATCCGACGACGAAGCCCTGGGTGGTGCCGAAATGCACGCGCGCACTTCCGGTCTCGCGGATCATCTCGCCGTCGACGAATACGACGCGCTGCGCATCGGGCGCAACATCGTCCGGCGGCTGAACTGGCGCAAGCGGGGTCCGGCTCCGCGCCCCGACGTCCGCGAACCCCGCCACGATCCGGAGGAACTCCTCGGGATCGTGCCGGAGGATCTGCGCAAGCCGTTCGACCCGCGCGAGGTGATCGCCCGGGTCGTCGACGACTCCGACTTCGACGAGTTCAAACCGCTGTACGGGTCGTCGCTCGTGACCGGCTGGGCGCAGGTGCACGGGTTCCCGGTCGGGATCCTCGCCAACGCGCGCGGGGTGCTGTTCAACGAGGAATCCCAGAAGGCCGCGCAGTTCATCCAGCTCGCGAACCGCGCGGACACGCCATTGTTGTTCCTGCACAACACCACCGGCTACATGGTGGGCCGCGAATACGAGGAACGCGGCATGATCAAGCACGGCGCGATGATGATCAACGCGGTCTCCAACTCGACCGTCCCGCACATCTCGATCCTGCTCGGCGCCTCCTACGGCGCAGGCCACTACGGCATGTGCGGCCGCGCGTACGATCCGCGGTTCCTGTTCGCGTGGCCCAGCGCGAAATCCGCCGTGATGGGTGGGGCGCAGCTCGCCGGTGTCGTCTCGATCGTGGGTCGCGCCGCCGCCGAGGCGCGCGGCCAGGCGTTCGACGAGGCCGCCGACGAAGCGATGCGGGCCGCGATCGAGCAGCAGATCGAAGCCGAATCGCTTCCGATGTTCCTGTCCGGGCGCCTCTACGACGACGGCGTCATCGACCCCAGGGACACCCGAACCGTGGTGGGGATGTGCCTGTCGGCCATCGCCACCGCCCCGATCGAAGGCGCCGACGGTTTCGGCGTCTTCCGGATGTGAGGCCGCGATGACAATGTCCCGTGTGCTCGTGGCCAACCGCGGCGAGATCGCCCGCCGGGTCTTCGCGACCTGCCACCGCACCGGCCTCGCGAGTGTCGCGGTGTTCTCGGACGCCGACGCCCGCAGCCCGCACGTGTCCGATGCGGACGTCGCCGTGCGTCTGCCGGGGCACGCCCCGGCCGAGACTTACCTGCGCGGCGACCGGATCGTCGCGGCCGCGCTCGCCGCCGGCGCCGACGCCGTGCACCCCGGATACGGATTCCTCTCGGAGAACGCCGAATTCGCTCGAAGTGTGCAGGACGCGGGGCTCACGTGGGTGGGGCCGCCGCCGGCGTCGATCGAGCAGATGGGATCGAAGGTCGAGGCCAAGAAGCTCATGGCCGCAGCCAGGGTGCCGGTCCTCGCCGAACTCGATCCGGCCGCCGTCACCGCCGCCGATCTGCCCGTGCTCGTCAAGGCATCCGCCGGAGGCGGCGGGCGCGGCATGCGGGTGGTGCGCGACCTCGCGGACCTCGACGGTCAACTGGCCGCGGCCCGCCGCGAGGCGCAGTCCGCATTCGGCGACCCCACCGTGTTCTGCGAGCGCTATCTCGAGACCGGCCGGCACATCGAGGTGCAGGTCCTCGCCGACCGATACGGCACCGTGTGGGCGGTCGGCGAGCGCGAGTGCTCCATCCAGCGGCGGCACCAGAAGGTCGTCGAGGAAGCGCCCTCGCCGCTCGTCGAGGCCGTGCCCGGGATGCGGGAGCGGCTGTTCGAGGCGGCGCGGCTCGCGGCGACCGCCATCGGCTACGAGGGCGCCGGGACCGTCGAGTTCCTCGCCACGGGAACCGGAGCGGACGGGCAGGCGGGAGAATTCTTCTTCCTGGAGATGAACACGCGCCTGCAGGTCGAGCACCCGGTCACCGAATGCACCGCCGGCCTCGATCTCGTGGACCTGCAGTTCCACATCGCAGCCGGCGGACGATTGGATCCTGAACCTCCTCCGGTGCAAGGACATTCGATCGAGGCGCGGCTCTATGCGGAGGATCCGGCGCGCGGCTGGCAGCCGCAGTCCGGCACGGTGCACCGGCTCGCGCTGCCCACGACGCCCGCCGAATTCGCGGTGCTGCGCGAGACCGGGGTGCGGCTGGACTCCGGCGTCGTCGACGGCACCGAGGTCGGGGTGCACTACGACCCGATGCTGGCCAAGGTCGTCTCCCGGGCACCGACCCGCGCGGTCGCGGCACGGCTGCTCGCCGCCGCGCTCGCCTCCGCCGAGGTGCACGGGGTGCGCACCAACCGCGACCTGCTGGTGAACGTGCTGCGGCACCCGGCGTTCCTCGCCGGCGACACCGACA
>NZ_JBMBTE010000182.1:0-6931 GCF_048897285.1 Rhodococcus sp. O3 | reverse complement strand
GCCGAGCCCACGAGACCCCACACCGCCGCGGCCGCGGCGTCGGTGTCCTCGGCGTGGTCCCGCTCGGCGCCGGTGACCATCGCGTTGCGGGTCACGAGCACGAGCGTGCTGTCCGCGAGATCGTCGTCCAGCCACTGCTGCAGCAGCCGCAGCACCCGGGTGCACAGCTCGTGGGTGGCGTCGGGACCGTGCTCACCGGCCGGGCGGGCTTCGACGAGCACCGTCCACGGCCGCCGCTCGCCGTCTGCCGCAGCACCGTCGCGCGCGGCGCGCAGCGCCCCCGGATCGGAACAGTGCGGGAAGGCCGGACCGAGATCCCCGTCGCCGAGGACGACGATCGGACCGAGGGCCGGTTCGCCCGCGATGTCGACCGGCACCCAGGACAGCCGATGCAGTCGCCGTGCACCGCGTCCCGGGCCGGCCCCGTCGACCTGCGGCCCCACCTGCAGGGCATCGACGGTCAGCACCGGCTCACCCGCGGTGTCGACGGCGACCATGCGATACCGCCCGTCCCCGCGGGCGTCGAACTTCACCGACAGCGCCTCCGCGCCGACGGTGTGCAGCCGGATCCCCGACCAGATCAGCGGCGCGTCGTCCCATCCGAGCAGCGGGTCGAGCGCCGCCTGCAGCAGCACCGGATGGATGCCGAACCCGTCCGTGTCGACGCCCTCGTCGAGCTGCACCTCGGCGTCGGCGTCGCCCGAGATGCCGTGCGACGGCGCACCGGGTCCGACGACGTCGTCGATCGTTGCCGAGGCATTGCGCACCCAGCGGTCCGAGCTCTCGGCCTCGTCCAGGGTGGACGAGATCGTGACGATGCGCCCGCCGTCGCTGTCGGGCGCCGACACGAGCACCCGGATCGAGGCCTGTCCCGACGGCCCGAGAAGGAGCGGGTGGTGCACGGTGAGTTCGGCGATGTGGTCGAGACCGACGTGGTGCGCCGCGTGCAGTGTGAGGTCGACCAGCACCGCGGGCAGCACCGCCCTCGCCACACCCGACGGCGGCACGGCATCCTCGTCCGCCGGTGGCGGCACGAGCCACGAATCCCGGTGCAACGACAGCTGTCCGGTGAACATCACCGCGTCGTCGTCCAGCGGCACCGCGGCGCCGAGCAACGGATGACCGGCCGCGCCCAGCCCCAGCTCCGCCGGATCGCCGCTCCTGCGCGTCGGCGCGGTCGGCCAGAAGGACCGCCGCTGGAACGCATAGGTGGGCAGCTCCACCCGGCGGCGACCCGGCAGCATCCGATCCCAGTCGATCATGGCGCCGTGCACGAAGGCGGCAGCGACCGCCTCGACAACCTCGTGTGCCTCGTCGCCGCGACCGGGCAGCGTGGCGATCACGGTCGGCACGACCTCGGAGGCGAGGGCGGCCAGCGTCGCACCTGGACCGACCTCGACCAGGCGGGTGACGCCGAGCTCGTCGAGTGTCCGCACGCCGTCGTGGAAACGCACCGTGCGCCGGAGGTGCCGAGCCCAGTAGTCCGGGGACACGAGTTCCTCGGCCGTGGCGACGCGTCCGGTGACGTTGGAGATCACCGGAATCTCCGGCGGCTGCGGCGTCAGCCGCGACACCACGGCGGTGAACCCGTCGAGGACCGGTTCCATCAGCGTCGAATGGAACGCCCGGCCCACCCGCAGGGTCGTGGTCTGCAGTCCGGCGGCGGACAATTCGGCCGCGACGGCCCGGACCTCGGGTTCGCCGCCCGAGAGAACGACCGCGTCGGCGCCGTTGACGGCGGCGAGATCGACACGACCGTCGATCCGCGACCGGATGTCCTCCTCACCGGCCCGCACGGCGATCATCAGGCCCGGTTCGGTCGACTGCATCAATCGGCCGCGGACCCCCACCAGGGCCGCGGCATCGGGCAGGCTGAACACCCCCGCGACGTGGGCGGCCGCGATCTCTCCGATCGAGTGGCCGATCAGATAATCCGGGGTGAGGCCCCACTCCCGCAGCAACCGGTACAGCGCGACCTCGACGGCGAACAGTGCCGGCTGGGTGTATTCGGTGCGGTCGAGTGCACCGCCGGTATCGTCCCAGAGCACCTGCCGCACCGGGGTTTCCACATGTTCGTCGAGCGCGGAGCAGACCTCGTCCAGGGCACGGGCGAACACCGGGTAGGTCTCGTAGAGGCCGCCGCCCATCCCGATACGCTGCGCGCCCTGGCCGGTGAACATGAACGCGGTCCGGCCGCGGGCGGTCGTCCCGGTGACGACGTTGCCGCCGGGTCGTCCGGTCGCGAGGCGGGTCAGACCGTCGAGCAGATCGGCCGGCGTGTTTCCGACCACTGCGGCGCGGTGGGGGAAGCCGGACCGGGTGGTGGCCAGCGAGTACGCGAGGTCGGCCGGATCCGGCAGATCCGCGCTGCCCTCGCAGAATTCCGCCAGCCGAGCGGCCTGCGCGCGCAGCGCCTGCTCGGTCTTTGCCGAGAGCACCCAGGGCACTGGGGTCGCCGCCGGCGGCGACACCTCCGGCAGCGCACGTGCGGCCGGCTGTTCCAGGATCACGTGTGCGTTCGTGCCGCTGATCCCGAACGACGACACCCCGGCGCGACGGGGCCGTCCGGTGTCCGGCCACGGCACCGGCTCGGCGATCAGCGAGACCTCGCCCGCGGTCCAATCGACGTGCCGGGTCGGCGTGTCACCGTGCAGGCTCGGCGGCAGCACCCCGTGCTGCATCGCCAGCACCGTCTTGATCACGCCGGCCACCCCGGCCGCCGCCTGGGCATGGCCGATGTTCGACTTGATCGACCCGAGCCACAGCGGCCGGCCGTCCCGCTGCTGCCCGTAGGTGGCCAGCAGCGCCTGCGCCTCGATCGGGTCCCCGAGCCGTGTGCCGGTGCCGTGCGCCTCCACGGCGTCGATGTCGGTGGGGCCGAGCCCGGCGGACGCCAGCGCCTGCCGGATCACGCGTTCCTGGGACGGCCCGTTCGGGGCGGTCAACCCGTTGGAGGCCCCGTCCTGGTTGACCGCCGATCCGCGGACGAGCGCGAGCACCCGGTGGCCGTTGCGTTCGGCGTCGCTGAGCCGCTCGAGCACCACCATTCCCGAGCCCTCGCTGAGCCCGGTGCCGTCCGCCCGGTCCGAGAACGGCTTGCAGCGGCCGTCCGGCGCGAGCCCGCGTTGACGGCTGAACTCGATCAGCACCCCGGGGGTGGCCATCACCGTCGCGCCCCCGGCCAGCGCCAGCGCGCATTCCCCGTCGCGCAGCGCGCGGGCCGCGAGATGCACGGCCACCAGCGACGACGAGCACGCCGTGTCCACGGTGACGGCCGGACCGGTGAAGCCGAACGCGTAGGAGATCCGGCCGGACGCCACGCTGTTGCTCGTCCCGGTCATCAGATAACCCTCGGCGTCGACGTCGCGCCGGGACATCAGGTGGAAGCCGTAGTCGCCGCCCATCAACCCGATGTACACGCCGGTGTCGGCGAGACCGGGGGTATCCGGCCGGATTCCCGCGTGTTCCAGCGCCTCCCAGGCGCTTTCGAGGAGCAGCCGGTGTTGCGGATCCATCGCGATCGCCTCGCGCGGGCTGATACCGAAGAACGCCGCGTCGAATTCGTCTGCGTCGTAGAGGAATCCTCCCTCCTTCATGTACGTGGTGCCGGTCCGTTCCGGATCGGGGTCGTACACCTCGTCGAGATTCCAGCCCCGGTTGTGGGGGTACGCACCCACCGCGCACCGGCCGTCGCGGACGAGTCGCCACAGGTCGTCGGGGCAGCGCACCTCACCCGGGTATCGGCAGGCCATCCCGACGATCGCGATCGGGTCGTCGTCCCGACGGGTGCGGGCAGGGGCGGTCGTCGGCTGCGCAGCGGTCTCGCTGCCGAGCAGCCGGGCGAGCAGCTCCCGGGCGAGCGCGTCCGCGGTGGGGTAGTCGAACACCACGGTCGCGGCCAGTTTTACGCCGGTCGCGGTCGTCAGCTGATTGCGCAGTTCCACCGCGGTCAGCGAATCGAAGCCCAGTTGCTTGAACGCACGCTCCGGGTCGATCGCTGCGCTGCCGTCGTAGCCGAGTGCCGCGGCCACGTGGGTGGTGACGATGTCCAGCACCCGGCTGTACCGGGCGCCGGGTTCCAACGCGCGCAACTCCTCGGCGAGCCCGGTCGGGGACGCGGTGGCCGCGACCCGGCGGCGCCGGGTCCCGAGGACCCGGCGCAGGATCGGCGGCAACGAGGCTCCCTCGGTGCGCGCGGCGCGCGTCGAGAGCCGCAGCGGCACGATCAGAGGACGGTTCACGGCGAGCCCGGCGTCGAACAGGGCCAGCCCCGAGTCCACGTCGATCGTGTCGATGCCGTTGCGCTGCAACCGCTCCAGGTCGGCGGCATCGAGATGGGACGTCATGCCGCTCGGGCGGTCCCACAACCCCCAGGCCAGGGAGATCGCCGGGAGCCCGCGGGCGCGGCGGTGCTGGGCGAGGGCGTCGAGGAAGACGTTGGCCGCCGCATAGTTCGACTGCCCCGCGCCGCCGAGGACGCCCGCCGCGGAGGAGAACAGCACGAATGCGGTCAGGTCCCGGTCGCGGGTGAGGTCGTGCAGGTGCCAGGCACCGTCGAGTTTGGGTCGCAGCACCGCGTGCAGCTGATCCGCACTCAGGGTGGCGGCGGTGGCATCGTCGAGCACCCCGGCGGCGTGGATCACGCCGGTGAGGTCGGGAATGCCGTCGAGCAGAGCGGCCACCGCCGCGTGGTCGGTCACGTCGCACGCGGCGATCCCGACGTCGGTTCCGGTGGCGGCGAACTCGGCGCGCAGGGCGGACGCGCTCTCGGCGTCGAGCCCGCGCCGGCCGGTGAGCACCAGCCTGCGCACCCCGTACCGAGTGGCGAGATGGCGGGCGATCAGCCGGCCGATGGTTCCGGTGCCACCGCTGATCAGAACCGTGCTGTCCGGGCCGAAGGGCGGCACGTCGGTGTCGGACGTCGCTGCGGCGGGTGCCACCGCAGCGAGCATCGGTGTCAGCAGCGCACCCTCGCGGACGGACAGCTGAGATTCGTTGCAGGACAAGACCTTCGACAGCACTGCGGGATCGGGGAGTCCATCGGCCGGTCCGTCCATGTCCACCAGGGTGATGCGATCGGGATGCTCGTTCTGCACAGCGCCGATCAGACCCCAGACGGGCGCGGCGGCCACGTCGTCGACCGGTTCGTCGTCCCGGACCGCGACCGCGTGCGCGGTCGTGACCAGCAGGTGGGTCTCGGCCAGGCGCTCGTCCCGGAGCCAGGACTGCACCGCGCGCAGCGTCTCCTCCGCGGCGGCGTGCGCCCGGGCCGGCGTATCCGGCTCCTCGCCCGATCCGGCGGGCAGCCACAGGACCCGACCGGCGGGATCGTCCCCGGCGAGCGCCTCCCGCAGCGGCATCGGGTCCACCGGCATCGGGTCCGGCGGCGCCGCGGCGGAGGAGCCCACCGGCACCCACTCCACCCGGTAGAGGCCGGCGCCGGCCCCCGGGACCGGCACCCCCGCCTCCCCGAGGGGACGCAGCGTCAGCGAATCCGCGGTCACCACCGGCCGGCCGGTCGCGTCGTAGGCCGCTACCCGGTAGCGCTCGGGTCCGGTCGTGGTGACGTGCACCCGCAGGGCGGTGGCGCCCACGGCGTGCACCTGCACGGCGCGCCAGGCGAACGGCAACCGGACACCGGTCTCGGTGCTTCCGAGTGCGATCAGGTGCAGCGCGGCGTCGAGTACCGCCGGATGGATCCCGTACCCCGCGACCGCCGCGTCCGGGTCCTCGCCGCCCAGCCGCACCTCGCCGTAGAGGTCGTCGCCGCGGCGCCACGCCGCGCGCAGGCCTCGGAAGACCGGACCGTACCCGTAGCCGGCCTCGTCGAGCAGGTCGTAGAGACCGTGGACGTCGACCGGTGTGGCATCGGTGGGCGGCCACTGCGGTTCCGGGAAATCGGAGGCCTCCGCGGCCGCGGTGAGCGTGCCGGTGGCGTGCCGGGTCCACGGCGTGTCCGGCGCGGTGTCCGCGGGCCGGGAGTGCACCGACACCGCGCAGCGGCCGGTGTCGCCGTCGGCGAGCACACTGACCTGCACCGCGACCTCACCGTCGGCGGGGATCAGCAGCGGCGTCTCGAGGGTGAGTTCGTCGAGCCGGCCGCAGCCGACGCGGTTCCCGGCGTGCAGCGCGAGTTCCACGAAAGCCGTGCCGGGCAGCACGACGGTGTCACCGACCATGTGGTCGCGCAGCCACGGAAGACGTTGCACGGAAAGCACACTCGTGGACACCGTGCCCCGGCCGTCGCCGAGTTCGACCGAGGCGGCGAGCATCGGATGCCCGCCCGTGTCCATCCCCGCCGAGGCGACATCACCCTCCGGTGCGGGGCCGTCCAGCCAGTAGCGGCGGTGCTGAAAGGCATAGGTGGGCAGGTCGACCCACGGCTGCTGCTCGGGTCGTCGCGCCCACCGCACCCGGTCCCAGTCGAGCTGCACTCCGTGGACGTGCGCGTCCGCGAGGGCGGCGGTGAATTGACGCAGGTCCGCCCGGTCGCGCCGGAGGGTGCCGACGACGTGTCCGGCGACGCCCTCCGCGTCGAGCGTTTCCTGCATCGGCACGGTCAGGACGGGATGGCTGCACGACTCGACGAACAAGCGATACCCGTCCGCAACCAGCGATTTCGTCGCGCGCTCGAAGCGGACCGGGTGGCGCAGATTGCGATACCAGTAGTCGGCGTCGAGCGTGGCACCGTCCAGCTCGCCGCCGGTCACCGCCGAGTAGAACGGGATCCGCGACCGGCGGGGCCGGATCGGGGCCAATACGTCGAGGATCGGTGCGCACAGAACCGATATGTCCGCGCAGTGCGAGGCGTATTCCACCGCGATCCGGCGAGCCTGGACGCCGTCGTCCCGCCACCGCGCGACCAGGTCGTCGAGCGCCTCGACCGGACCGGACACCACCGTCGCGGTCGGCCCGTTGACCGCGGCCACCT
>NZ_JBMBTE010000181.1:0-7127 GCF_048897285.1 Rhodococcus sp. O3 | reverse complement strand
CTCCAGACCGAGCAACACACGCCCGCACAGCGCGCTGCGCAACCTCACTTCACGCGGCGCGAAACTGGTCCTGGCCACAGTTTTCTCGTTTCCTGCATCCACCCGGTTCGAGAGCTTCCGGCTGATCCGCGGTGACATCGGACGCAGCCTGGCCGGTGTCGCCGCGAACGGCACCTACCTGGACGTGGCGCTGTCCTGGGTGGTCGGTACCACGGCCTCCGTCCCGGTCGTGCTGAGGCAGGAATACCGCGAACAGTCCGGCTACAACTACCGTAGGCTGCTGTCTCTGTTCTGGAAGATGTTCCTGTGCAGTGGAACCCGCGGTCTCCGCTTGGTCAGCGCCGTCGGCTTCGCGCTCGCGCTCGCCGGAGCCGCACTGGCGACGGTCATCATCTGGCAGACGCTGTTCACCGACGATGACAGTCCTGAAGGGTGGGCGTCGACCATCGTCGCGCTGCTGTTGTGCTCGGGCGTGACGCTGATCTCCCTCGGTCTCATCGCCGAGTACCTGGGCGTGGGGCTGCACATCCTCGCCGGCCGACCGCTCTACCTCACCGTCGACTCGCCGACACCTCGTCTCGACGAGAACCGACGCCGCCTCAGCTCGGCACCGCCCGAGAACGCACCGCCTACAGGCACCGAAACACCGCGGAGCCCGCAATGACGACCGGCCGAATTTCATTCAGCCGCCCCTACCCAGCCCTCCGCGAGATGAAGAACCTGCGCGCAGCGCTGGATTCGGGCCACCTCCACGGCGACGGCCCGTTCACCAAGGCGGCGACGACCAAGCTCCGGCACATAACCTCGGCACCCCACGTGCTGCTGACGACATCGTGCACCCACGCACTCGAA
Source organism: Rhodococcus sp. O3 (assembly GCF_048897285.1). Classification (NCBI taxonomy): domain Bacteria; kingdom Bacillati; phylum Actinomycetota; class Actinomycetes; order Mycobacteriales; family Nocardiaceae; genus Rhodococcus; species Rhodococcus sp. O3. The sequence goes on along the minus strand of NZ_JBMBTE010000181.1, from coordinate 6,275 downwards.
CTGAGCTGCATACTGCTCGACCTCGGCCCCGGCGACGAAGTGATCGTCCCGAGCTTCGCCTTCACCTCGGCCGCGACCGCCGTGACGCTGCGCGGAGCAACGTGTGTCTTCGTCGACATAGACCCGGACACCGGCAACGTGGATCCGTCGGCGGTCGCCGACGCGATCACCCACCGAACCCGGGCAGTCATCGTGATGCACTACGGAGGAGTGGCGGCGGACATGGCCCCGCTGCTGTATCTCGCGGACGTTCACGGGTTCCACCTGATCGAGGACAACGCCCACGGGCTCGGGGGAGCCTGGCAGGACCGCCCGCTGGGCACCATCGGCACCTTCGGCACTCAGAGCTTCCACGACACCAAGAACATCCATTGCGGCGAGGGCGGAGCCCTGCTGCTCAGCGACGACATCCTCGCCGAACGCGCCGAGATCATTCGCGAGAAGGGCACCGACCGTGCACGATTCCTCAGGGGTCTCGTCGACAAGTACTCGTGGTGGGACCACGGTTCGAGCTACCTGCCCAGCGAACTGAACGCAGCAGTCCTCGACGCACAGCTCGACGAGTTCGCGACGATCCAGGCCGAGCGTCATCGTGTGTGGAGTGCCTATGCGTCCGCGTTTTCCGACTGGGCGGACCGGCGCGGCGTCCGTCGCATGACTGTTCCGCCCGACCGTGAGCACACCGCGCACCTGTACTACCTGCGGATGCCGGACGAAGCCCGGCGAGACGCGCTCATCACCGACCTCGCTGAACAGGGGATCGTTGCGCCGTTCCACTACGTTCCGCTCGACACGAGTCCCGCCGGCCTGAAGTACGGTCGTACCCCGGAGCCGTGCAGTCGCAGCGCCGAGTTCGCGTCGACCCTCATTCGGCTGCCGCTGTGGCCGACGCTCACCGACGACCAGATAGGCCGCGTCGTTGACGCCGTCACCGGTCACAGCTGGTAGTGCGCAGAACCGGGCGAGCGCGAGCGCAACCGCTCCCCTCACAGTGTGAGGTCGTGCCGCCCGGCGATCGCTTCCTGCAGACGAATCTTGCTGCGCGACACGGGTGCACGATAGCGGCGCTCTCTGCCGAGTGCGACCCGCAGCTTCGTCGGCTGCTGGGCGTAACGCCACCGCGCCCAGGGTGAACGTGGTCGCGCAATCCGCACGGCGCCGACAACGATGAGGAGGGGGAAGAACAACCCGATCAGTCCGGTCCAGATCTTCCCCTTGGCCAGGGTGACGATCGCCAGCGCGTATTGGAGCACCAGGATGATCACGCTCACCACTTCCATTGCCCGTGAGTCCCGGTCGATCGCTTCACCGTCCATCCCGATGGGATGAATCCCGAGAGCGAACAGGACGGTGATGGCGAATGCCACGAAGACCGCATCGACGCTGGCGCGTCCCTCCTCGCTCCAGTACACGTCCCTCAGGTGCAGCACCAACGCGAATTCGTCGAGTACGAGTGCCGAGCCGATTCCGAAAAGCGACGCGAACACGCAATTGGCTACAGGGGTGTGATAGCTGGCGATCCCTACGAACCCGAATCCCGAGGCCAGCATCAGGACCAGACCGAACACCACGTGATGGATGTGTATGCCTCCTGGGGTGACGTTTCCGGGCCACCAGGGGACCTCAGCGCGGATGAGCCGGGTGCTGGTGCGGATGAACACGAACGCGAGCCCGAAGGCGATCATCATGCAGAACAGCGGCAGACGACCGGTGTCGGCGATTGTCGAAGTGAACCACTCGCTCATTCGCGCGCGCTCTGCACCAGTGCCATCATCTGGCGAGGTGTGGCATCAGGCAGGAAGGCTCGCGACAGCGCGACACCGATCCGGGGCAGGTCCGCTTCGTCGCGGTAGCACAAGAACACCGGCTCGTAGCGCGGGTTGAACTTCGCTTTGAACCGATGCAGGGACCGGAAACCGTAGAAGGGTTCGAGAGTCTGCCCCAGGAGGTCGAGACCACGGTCGATTCCCCGGATCTCGGCGGACTGGTCCGCGCGGGCCAACGGTGCACCGGAGAGCGAGATGAACTCCGCGCCCTCATCTTTGAATGCCAGAGCCGACCGAGCGATCAGGAACTCGATCATGTTGTTGGTGTCAGGGCCGTTGCGTTTACGCATGACATCGAGGGTCCATCCGCGGATCTCGCCGTCACCTCGGTAGACGGGGAGCCATGACAGCACCGCCTGAACAGTCTCCGACGTGTCCACGGCCAGGGCCACGCGTACATCGTCGTCGAGAGCTTCCTCGACGGTGCCGAGAGTGAATCCCATCTCAGGCAATTCCTTCTCGCCCACCCATTGCTCAGAGATCTCCCGGACCTGACCGAGGATCCCGTCCGATTGTTCGGACAGCCGCCCGAGCACGCATTCGGTACCGTTCTTCTCTGCCTTGTTCAGTGCCGAACGCACCTTCTGCCACTTCTTTCCGGCCAGGGTGAGGTTCGGAAGGTCGATGATGGTGTCTTCGGCGATCTGCAGTGTCCGCCACCCCGTCCCCTCGGCGACCCGAGCGGTGTCCTCCGACACCGAGAACAGGCATGGCATCGCAGCCTGCGACTCGGCGAATCGCAGGAAGGCCGCGATCAGGTTCGGACGTTCCCCGTCCGCCGCGATGGGCCCGGCCAGGGCGACGAGGGCACCCGCGTGACGCCGATATCCGATCACGCCGTCGATGTCGGCCGTGGAGAAGTGGTGCATGTCGTTCCAGGTGATCATCCACGACATCGTGTTGCCGCCGTGCCTGCGGATGAGATTCCGCACGTCGTCTACGGCCACGTCCTCGGTTCCCGAGGCGCGTCTCCAGGGCACGGTGAACGCGCTGCGCCCGGCGATCAGCAGGAACGCCTCACCCGCCCAGAGCAACCCGGTTCCAGCGGTGACCGCGCCCCCGCTGTCGAATCCGGTCGCAATGACCAGGATCAGCACCAACAGCGTGGCAGTGGCGGACAGAAGTGCGTAGCCGAGGACGATCCACCAGACCCCTCGGCGTCCCCGGCGCAGCTGGTCCGCCAGCAGACCGGCAATCAAGACGTTGACCAGCGTCGACCAGAGTGACGCTTCGTGGGCGGCGGTCGGGCCGAAGGGTCCGTCGCCGGGGAAGAAGTAGACAATCACGTGAACCGCGGCGATCACCCACAGGCCGACGGACGCGACCAGGCGTGCTTCTCGGCGCGTCCTCGGCCGAAGCCCGCGTTCACCACGTGAGAGCCACCGTTCACCGACGACGAGGAAAGCTGTGAACGCAACCAGGTGCGTCGCGTCGGCGAAACTCCCCAGGAACAGGAATGACACGATGACGTAGCCGTAGAGCAGTGCCCTCGTGCGCAGACGCCACGGCGAGGGCACCGTAGCGGTAGTCGCGGCGAGAACGGCCACGACGGCGGTCGTGCATCCGACATCACGCACGTCGGCGAGCGACTCCGCCCACGCCCAGCCGATTGTGTCCGCCAGCATGATCAGCCCGCATGCGCCCACAACACCGACCACTTGGCCGGCGACCGCGACGATTGCAGTGGCGCGGGTGCCGAGACGCCACTCCCCGATGCCGAACCCGGCAGCGGCCAGCACCACCAGCGACACGTACTGGATCGGCGTGAGACCGAACCAGGAACCCGCGAAGACCGGCCACAGATTTCCCTGTCGCAGCTCGGGCACACCGTAGGCGATCGTATCGAACCACGCTGTGCCTCGAACCGACTTCCACAGTCCGCCCGAGACGACTCCGGTCACGACCAAGGCCACGCACACCGTCACCGTCAGTGGCACCCGACGCAGAACTGCCGTCACCCGCCCTGCCATCCAGCTCGAGGTGTCCGACTCGCCAAGCGTGTCAACAGCTGATCCTGGTGAGGCTGTGGGCTTCTCGCTCGCCACCCGAGGGCCCTCGGCAGGCATTGTCACGGATGTCCTCGATTCGCAGGCGATGGTAGCAACGGCAACGAGCAATTCCCAAAGCTGCACATTATTCCGTTTCGCTACCACTCCAGAAACAAAAAATTCCGATACTTCGACAACCAACACTTACCTTTGGCGGCCTGCGGCGGCAGGACCAGGGCTGATAGCTCCGCACCCCCGCGGTTACCGACAAGTAACGCCGAATCCCAAGGGGTGGAACCGCATCGCCGCACATCGCGCGCGTGGCCGATGAGTTAGCGTTCCGTCTGTTACAGGAATACGCGCTGTCCAACAACGCGCCAGTTACGCGGTCCGGCGATCGCACGGCCGATCTCCGGACAGACATGCGGGAGGAAGACAATGGTGACACCTGGATCCGAGTCGCAGGAGTGGGCGTCGAGCGAGGAGGCGCCAACCGTGCCGGTTCGGCCGGCGGGGCTCGGCGTCCGATTTGCCGCACGAATCCTCGATTCGGTGATCGTCGCCATCGTCATGTTCTGCGTCCTGTCCATTCTCGGTCTGCGCGACGACGTCTTCGTCCTCATCGGCCTCACTGCGGCCGTAACGTATGGGTACTTCGTTCTCTGCGAGTCGACCTGGGGCGCAACGCTCGGTAAGCGACTGCTGGGGTTGAGAGTGACGGGCCCGGCCACCGCGCGGCCGTCGGTCGGCCAGTCGGCAACCAGGAACGCGTTCCTGGTGGTCAGCGCCATTCCATTCCTTGGCGGGGTCGTCGACCTCGCCCTCCGTATCGCCATAGCGGTGACGATCGCCAAGAGCTCATCGAAACAGGGCCTCCACGATCGCTGGGCAGGCGGCACCCAGGTCCAACACACGTCGTAACTCCTCGTCCACACGAAGCTACCGCCGGTTCTCAGGATCCATTCACGGGCAGGTCGTGCACCACAGGGCGATCCTTCGAGAGCACCACAGGTCCACCTCCCCACTACGGAGTTACGAGATGACTCACGCCGCCGACCGCCTTCGCCGAGTATGCGGCTCCGGGCACTACGCCCAGGATCGGCAGGGGATTCGGGCACGGATCACGCCCCTGCTCGACACAGAGGCGCGTGTCAGATCGTTCAGGGATGTCTGCGGCCGAGACCTCCCGCACCCCGTCGATGACCGGGCTTCCGAGTCGGCACACTGAGGAACGACGACGTTGCACGAATACCTTTCCAGCACAACGCGAACCGAGCTTTACGACCTTCGGCGTGTTCGCCAGTTCCTCGCCGTCGCGGACCACCTCAACATGACCCATGCCGCCCAGGAGTTGCAGCTGACGCAGCAGGCTGTGAGCGGAACAATACGTTCGCTCGAGCGTGATCTCGGCGTCCAACTTCTGCACCGCATCGGACGCAGACTCACGTTGACACCTGCTGGAGAGGTTCTCCGTGACGGCGCCATGCCGCTGCTTCACGCGGCCGAGGCCTTGACCCGAGCCGCCCGCACCGTGGCCGATGACCGCGAGACCCGCGTCGTCGTCGGCTATCTGTCGACGATCACACCCGACGAGGTATACGCACTGACCGAGCCGATCCGCAGTGGCACCTCGCCCGTCACCGTCGTCGGGCGGCAACTCTCTTCGGACGAGGTCGAGGCGTCGCTGCGGACCGGGCACACCGATCTTGTGCTCAGGCACGGCGCCGACGATTCACCTCATTTCGCTCATGCGGTGATCGGCTATTCGCCGCTGCGAGTTGCGTTCACTGCTGACCACCGACTCGCTGGTCGACCGGCGATCTCGGTCGCCGATCTGGCTGAGGACTACCTCGTGCTTCCCGACTTCCCAGGGGACCAGGCGCATCTCGACTTTCTGATCGGCGTCTGTCGCACCGCGGGCTTTGAACCCAGGACCGTCCACAGCTCCGTCCGCGGACTCGCCCCAACCGCCTCGGTGAACGACCTTGACCAGTACGCACTCGTCACCGCAGCACCCGGGCCGATGCACGGTGACCGAATCGTGGTGGCCGAACTCGAAGGACGTCCGATGGCTCCGGTGCAAGCGCTCTGGCTCCGCCACACCGATTCTCCTGCCCGCCAAGCCCTCCTGGCGCACCATTGCCGTGATCCGTCGAATCGCAGCAATTCGCATCAGACCACGACCAGTGTCAATCACAGAAAAACAGCTCCGTAGACCTACAATCGAGAGGATTTCGAGTTCCATGAAGAGACGCCTGGCAGCACTGATCACCGCATCTGCGATGCCGTTCCTGATCGCCGCATGCGGCGACGACGACTCCGGAACTTCACCAACGACAACGACAACGACAACGACAACGCATTCCAGCACGCCGCACGCAACAACCACCGCTCACTCCAGCACCACAACGGCCGCCCCTGGGAGCGGCAGCGGCACAGCAGGCAACAGCGATGCAATTCC
>NZ_JBMBTE010000180.1:0-7416 GCF_048897285.1 Rhodococcus sp. O3 | reverse complement strand
GTCGGCGCCGGCGATTCGTCGCTCGCCGGCTATCTCGTCGCCGAACGCGGCGGTCTCGGCCCGGCCGACCGACTCCGGCACGCCGTGGCCTACGGCTGCGCAGCCGTCACCCTGCCGGGCACCGAACTGCCCGGCCCCGATTCGGTCGATCCGGCCGCAGTGACCATCACCGACCTCGAGTCCCGCTCGCCGGTACTGCCCCACCACCCGTAAGGACCTGTCATGCCAGATATCGCACCCGCGATCATCGCCGCGGACCTCATCACGCTCGACGCCGACCTCGGCACCGACAAGGCCGCGGTGATCACCGCACTGGCGGAGCGGCTCACCCGCGCGGGCCGCGCCTCCGACGCCGAAGCACTCGCGGCCGCCGCCCTGGCCCGGGAGGACAAGTCGGCGACCGGTCTTCCCGGAGGCCTCGCGATCCCGCACTGCCGGTCCGAGGCGGTCACCGCGGCGTCGCTCGGATTCGCGCGGCTGTCCCCGAAGATCGACTTCGGTGCCCCCGACGGCCCCGCCGACCTCGTGTTCCTGATCGCCGCACCCGAAGGGGCCGGCGCCGAACACATGAAGCTCCTGTCGTCGCTGGCCCGCGCGCTCGTCCGGCCCGAGTTCGTCTCGTCGCTGCGCAGCGCCGCCACCGAAGCGGACGTCATCGCACTCGTCGAAGGCGTGCTGCCGCCACCACCCCAGCCCACACCGGAAACCCAGCCCACACCGGAAACCCAGCCCACACCGGAAACCCAGCCCACACCGGACACCCGGCCGGAAGGTGAAGCGGTGGCGGAACCACAGCCGGAACGCGAAGCCGAGACCACGCCGGCCGAGGCGGCCACCACCGAACGCACGATCGTCGCGATCACCGCGTGCCCGACCGGCATCGCCCACACCTACATGGCCGCCGACGCCCTCACCGCGGCAGGACAACGCGCCGGTGTCACCGTCCGCGTCGAGACCCAGGGCTCGAGCGGCAGCACTCCCCTGCCGGCCGCGGCCATCGCCGCCGCCGACGCGGTCATCTTCGCGACCGACGTCGGCGTCAAGGGCCGTGAGCGCTTCGCCGGCAAGCCGGTGGTCGCGTCCGGCGTCAAGCGTGCGATCAACGAGCCGGACGTGATGATCGCGGAAGCGGTTCGTGCCGCAGCCGACCCGTCCACCGCGACCGTCGAGGCCGGTTCGGCTCCCGCGGATGTGGAGGAGGCCGGGGGCGGCGAACTCGGCTGGGGCACCCGCATCCGGCAGATCCTGCTGACCGGTGTGAGCTACATGATTCCGTTCGTCGCGGCGGGTGGTCTGCTCATCGCGCTGGGATTCCTGCTCGGCGGGTACGACATCTCCGATTCGGCCGCCGATATCGTCGTGGACAACACCCTGTGGAATCTGCCGGCGGGCGGAGTCGCCACCTATCTCGGGGCCGTGCTGTTCCAGCTCGGGTCGCTGGCGTTCTCGTTCCTGGTGCCCGCCCTCGCCGGATACATCGCCTTCGCGATCGCCGACCGCCCCGGTCTGGCACCCGGTTTCACCGCGGGCGCGGTCGCGGTCTTCGTCGGCGCCGGCTTCATCGGCGGCCTCGTCGGCGGCATCATCGCCGGTTTCGCAGCCCTGTGGGTGGGACGGATCCCGCTGCCGGTGTGGGCGCGCGGCCTCAAGCCCGTCGTGATAATCCCGCTGCTCGCCACGCTCATCGTCGGCGCCCTGATGTTCCTGGTGCTGGGCCGGCCGCTGGCCGCGATCACCACCGGGCTCACCGACTGGCTCAACGGTCTGTCCGGCGGTTCCGCCGTGATCCTCGGCATGATCCTCGGCCTGATGATGTGCTTCGACCTCGGTGGCCCGGTCAACAAGGCCGCCTACGCGTTTGCGGTCGCCGGTCTGGCCGTCGACAACCACGCGTCGCTGCAGATCATGGCTGCGGTCATGGCCGCCGGCATGGTGCCGCCGCTGGCGATGGCCCTGTCGTCGACGCTGCGGCCGAAGCTCTACAGCACCGCGGAACGCGAGAACGGCAAGGCCGCGTGGCTGCTCGGTGCGTCGTTCATCTCCGAGGGGGCGATCCCGTTCGCCGCGGCCGATCCGTTCCGCGTGATCCCGTCGATGATGGTCGGGGGCGCCGTGACCGGCGCGATCGTGATGGCGACCGACGTCACGCTCACCGCCCCGCACGGTGGCGTGTTCGTGATCTTCGCGATGGACCGGGTCCTGTGGTTCTTCGTCGCCCTCGCCGCCGGCACGATCGTCGGCGCCGTCTGCGTCACGCTCGCCAAGGAATTGAAGCGCCCCGCCCACCTGACCGCCACGGCTCCGGCACCCGAGCCGGTCGCCGTCTGACCCACCGAACCCCGATTCGACCGATCGAAGGAGATCCCATGTCCAGCACCACCGTCACCGTCGGCTCGTCCATCGGCCTGCACGCCCGTCCCGCCGGGATCATCGCCGAGGCCGTCGTCGCGGCCGGCGTTCCCGTCACCCTCGCGGTGGACGGCGGCGAACCCGTCGACGCCGGTTCGGCACTGATGATCATGACGCTCGGCGCCACCCAGGGCACGGCCGTCACCGTCACCTGCGACGACGACGCCGTACTGGCGAAGATCGCGGAACTCGTGGTCGCCGACCTCGACGCCTGAGCGGGTCTCACCGGCGCGACGCCGGCCGGCCTCGGGCCGGTCGGCGTCGTCTGCGCCACCACCAGCCCGCCGCGGCCACCAGGACCACCGCGACACCGGCGGCTGCCGCGCCTTCTGCGACTGCGACACCGTTCGTCTCGGACACCGGTGCTGTGGTTTCCGGTGGTGCGAACAGGCCGGTCACCCCGCGCCACACCCGGATCTGCGGCATTGGACCGCCGTTCGACTCGGACGCCGTGAGCAGATCACCGTCCGGGGTGAACGCGACGGCTTCTCCCTGGGGTTCGCCGGCGACCGGGATGCGCAGCTGCGGGCCCGCGGTCAGTGCAGCCACCAGGTCGCCGTCCGGGGCATGGAACAGATACACGTCGGTGTAGGTGCGCACGGCCGCGACCGTGCCGTCGGCGCTGACCGCACCACCGGTGATCAGGGTCGACGATCCCCCGGCGAGCGGTCCCCCCGGGGTGTCGGTGGGTCCGAGCCGGAGCACACCGACCTGCTCGAGCGGATTCGGTCCGGGCGACGCGAGGTCCGTGAGGGTCTTCCCGTCCGCCGGCCGGTAGACGGTGCTCGCGCCGAACAAGGCCTTCGACACGAACAAGGGCACGCCGTCGCGACCGATGAGCAGGGTCTCACCGTCGCGGGCGCCGGTCGGGTAGGTCAGCCGGTACAGGTCACCGGCACCGGTGGCGGGGTCGAGGGAGATCAGCGCGACGGTCTCCCTGCGTGCGGCGTTGTCGCCGGTGTCGGACAGCCAGAGCCGCCGATCCGGTCCGGCCGCAAGGTCTTCCACGTCGTACGGGTCGACCGGTGCGGGGATGCGGCGCACGGCCGAGCAGTCGTCGCCGAGTTCGACGACCGACTCGTCCGCCCCCGCATCGGGTACCGCGAACAGGCGACCGCCGAGCATCGCGAGTCCGGACAGTTCCGCGAGTCCGGCGTCCGACGGGGTGCACAGCACCCCCTCCTGCACGTCCGCGACCGGCACGTCCTGCGTCTGGGCGCTCGCCGGTGTCGTTGCGGCGAGCGCCGCGAGCAGAACCGTCACCGCGACCGGCGCGGCCCCCACCCCCGTCCGCACTAGGCGGCGTACTCGACCAATGCCGAGGCCAGCGCCTTCGGTACGCGGGCGTGGACGCGCGTGCCGTCCTCGCCGTGCGCGGATTCGAGGATCTGCCCGTCCGTGTGGATGCGGGCCAGCAGATCTCCGCGCGTGTACGGCAGCATCACCTGGACCTCGACGTCCGGATCCTCGAGCAGTCCGGCGACCCGGTCGCGCAGCTCGTCGAGGCCCTCGCCGGTACGTGCCGATACGAAGACGGCGTCCGGAAGCAGGCCGCGCAGCTGCATCAGCATCACCGGATCGGCGGCGTCGATCTTGTTGACGACGATCAGTTCCGGCGGCGCGGGCGCATCGGACTCGCGCAGCACTTCGGTGACGACCTCGCGGACCGCCTTGATCTGCTCGGTCGGCATCGGGTCGGATCCGTCGACGACGTGCATCAGCAGATCCGCGTCCGCGACTTCCTCGAGGGTGGAGCGGAACGCCTCGACGAGCTGGGTCGGCAGGTGCCGCACGAATCCGACGGTGTCGGTCAGCACGAACTCGCGCCCGTCCGGCAGCGCCGCGCGCCGGGTGGTCGGATCGAGGGTCGCGAACAATGCGTTCTGCACGAGAACCCCGGAGCCGGTCAGCTCGTTGAGCAGGCTCGACTTGCCGGCGTTGGTGTATCCGACGATCGCCACCGACGGAATGCGGTTGCGCAGCCGGCGGGTCCGCTTGGTGTCACGGGCCGCCTTCATCGCCTTGATCTCGCGGCGCAGCTTCGCCATGCGTTCGCGGATGCGACGGCGATCGGTTTCGATCTTCGTCTCACCGGGGCCGCGCAGACCCACGCCTCCGTTGCTGCCGGCGCGGCCACCGGCCTGCCGGGACATCGATTCACCCCAGCCTCGCAGTCGCGGCAGCATGTATTCCATCTGGGCGAGCGAGACCTGCGCCTTGCCTTCCCGGGAGGTGGCGTGCTGGGCGAAGATGTCGAGGATCAGGGCGGTCCGGTCGATGACCTTGACCTTGACGACCTTCTCCAGTGCGGTGAGCTGGGCGGGGGTGAGTTCACCGTCGCAGATGACGGTGTCGGCGCCGGTCGCGAGGACGACCTGCCGCAGCTCGTCGGCCTTGCCGGAGCCGATGTAGGTCGCGGCGTCCGGCTTGTCGCGCCGCTGGACGAGGCCCTCGAGAACCTCGGAACCCGCGGTTTCCGCGAGTGCGGCGAGCTCGGCGAGACTCGCCTCGGCCTGGGCGGCGGTTCCGCCGGTCCACACGCCGACGAGCACCACTCGCTCCAGACGGAGCTGGCGGTACTCGACTTCGGTGATGTCTTCGAGTTCGGTGGACAGTCCCGCGACGCGGCGCAGTGCACTGCGATCCTCGAGCTGCATCTCGCCGACCGACGGGTCGTCGGTGGTCCATCCGTCGTATTCGGTGCGGTCCTCGGTCACGGACTCCCCGTTGCGCGGTGTCTTCGTCATACGCTGTGTGTTCGTCATACAAGATCCATGGTCCCACGCCGCCCGAGTCCGTGCATTCGAGTTTTTCCCGGCATCGCGGACACGCCGGGATCCAGGACGGACCCGCCGGAGCTCAGGCCGGATCTCAGGACAGGGCCGACCACCAGGAATCGGCGATGGTTCCGGTCGCGACCAGCACGGACGGGCCGCGCAGGGACGCGCGCGAGTCCTCGATCCGCACCTCCACGGTGCCGCCGGGGATCCGCACCTGGACGAGACCGGAGTCGGCGCCGTCGAAGCGCAGCGCAGCCATCGCCGCGGCGACGGTCCCGGTGCCGCACGACCGGGTCTCCCCCACTCCACGCTCGTGGACGCGCATCTCGACCGCGCCCGACGTGATGGGAGTGAGGAACTCGATGTTGACGCCGTGCGGGAAGAAGCCCGGATCGTAACCGGGCGCGGACAGATCGAGCGCGGCCAGACCGGTGCCCGCCAGCTGCGGGTCGACGCACGCCAGGTGCGGATTGCCGACGTCGATGCCCAGGCCCTTGTACACGCGTCCCTCGACGGTGGCGGTGGACGCCCCCAGCTCGCGCACGACACCCATGTCGACGGTGACCTCGCCGTCGACCGGGCCGGCCGCGTGCACCTGCACGGGCTTGCCCCCGGCCCGGCTGCCGACCACGAAGTCGGTGCGGCTCTCCAGACCCTGGGCGCACAGGTAGTGCGCGAAGACACGGACGCCGTTGCCGCACATCTCGGCGATCGAGCCGTCGCCGTTGCGGTAGTCCATGAACCAGTCGTCGGCGCCGGTACCGTCGGGCAGTTCCGCGAGCACCCCTCGCTCGACGAGCGCGCCGGCCCGAGCGACCCGCAGAATGCCGTCGGCGCCGAGACCGCGGCGGCGGTCGCACAGGGCGGCGACCCGCTCCGGCGCGAGGTCCAGCCGGGCGTCGGGGTCGGGAAGAATCACGAAATCGTTCTCGGTGCCGTGCCCTTTGCTGAACTCCATGCCGGTCAGCTTATCGAGCCGCTCGTCGCGCCCACGACGCGCAGGGCCGCGGCCGTCAGGTCCGGGTCGGCGCCGTCGAGCCAGTGGACTCGTGGATCGCGGCGGAACCAGGATCGCTGGCGGCGGACGTACCGGCGGGTGCCGAGGAACGTGCGCTCGCGGGCATGCTCGAGGTCGCAGTCACCGTCGAGATGTTCGAGCACCTGGGCGTAGCCGATGGCCCGTTTCGCGGTCACCCCGTCGCGCAGTCCGTGGTCGAGCAGTCCGCGTACCTCGTCGACGAGGCCCCGCTCGAACATCAGGTCGGTGCGCCGCGCGATGCGCTCGTCGAGTTCGGCGGTGTCGCGGTCCACCCCGAGGATCACGGTGCCCCAGCGCGGTTCCCCCCGCTGCGGTTGCGACGCTGCGAACGGCCGGCCGGTCAGCTCGACCACCTCGAGCGCCCGCACCATGCGGCGCCCGTCGGTCGGCAGGATGGTCGCGGCCGCGACCGGGTCGGCCTGCTGCAGCGCCGCGTGCACGGCGGCGAGACCGCCCTCGGCGAGTACCGCCTCCCACTTGGCGCGGACCTGTGGGTCCGTCGCCGGGAACTCCCATTCGTCGAGCAGGGCCTGCACGTACATCATCGAGCCGCCCACGATGATCGGGACCGCTCCGCGCGCACGGATCGCCTCGACGTCCGCGGTGGCGGCCTCCTGGTAGCGGGCGACGGTGGCGGTGTCGACCACGTCGAGCACGTCGAGCTGGTGGTGCGGGATGCCGCGGCGTTCGGCGACGGTCAGCTTCGCGGTACCGATGTCCATGCCCCGGTACTGCTGCATCGCGTCGATGTTGACGATCTCGCCGCCGAGCTCGCACGCCAGGTCCAGGCCCAGGTCGGATTTGCCGGTGGCGGTCGGCCCGACGACGGCGACGGGGACGGGCGCGCTCACGGTCGCCACGTCCCGACATGATAGCCGACTCCGTACGGTGCGCCGCGGTAGGCGATCTTCACCGCGCTCGGTGCCGTGGTGAACGCACCGGCGAGAACGTGCCAGGCGGCGCGTCCGTCGAGGACGATCTCGGCGCACAGGTCGGGGTCGAGCGCGGCCAGCGCCGACGGATCCCCGGCGGCGAGTGCGGCAGCGAGGTCGGTTTCGACGGCCTCGGCACGCGCGTCGAACGCGCCCGGTGCCTTGGCGGTCAGGGTCGCTGCGCCGTCGGCGATCACCAGCAGCCCGCGGCGGGTGTCGTCCTCGTCCAGTTCGGTCCGCAGCCGCTGCCCGAGCC
>NZ_JBMBTE010000179.1:0-7458 GCF_048897285.1 Rhodococcus sp. O3 | reverse complement strand
CAGGAACCCGCCGAGCCCGGCGATCAGCAGGACCGCGACGCCGGCGCCGCCGAGGATCAACGGCAGTTTCGACGACGAGGACGACGAGGACGACGCGGCATCGCCGTGCTGCTCGCGCAGACGGACGGCGTCGGACTTGAGCGTCGAGATACCGGGATATCCGGGGGACATGGCGAGGACCGAGTCGAAGCCCTCGATGGCCTCGGTGTAGCGCCCGTCGTAGTACGCGGCGAGGGCGTCGCGGTAGCGCTCGTCGGCGGGGCCCAGTTGGGAGGTGATACCGCGGGCGGCGAGCAGTTCCTCCAGGCCGCTCGACGGCGCGATGAAGTTGAACGCCTGGCTTTCACCCGAGGGGCCGAAGCTGTTCACGCCGATGACACGGCCCTCGAGATCGACCGTCGGGCCGCCGCTCATGCCGCCCGACAGGGCCGCGTCGGTTTCGTAGAACGGGACCGTGCCGGAGGTCTTCTTCGCGCTGACCTTGCCGCTCTTGTTGGTCGGCTCGAGGCTGGGGTCGGTGACCTTCTCGGTGCTGCCGGGGAATCCGACGGACAGCACGGGCGTTCCGATCGCGACGTCGTCGTCGGTCGCGAGCAGTGCGGCGGGCAGGTCGTCGCGCTGCACCTTGAGCAGCGCGACGTCGCCCTGCTGAAGCGGGCGATACTCGATGACGTTGGCGGGCAGGCGAGTTCCCGAGGTGCCTTCGCCGAACAACACCGCGATCTCGAGGGCCGGGTCGGATCCGCCCTTCTCGCCCTCGACGGTGAAGCTGCCGTCGACGAACGCGGCGAGTTCTTCGGGCGCCCAGTCCATGTTCGCGGCGTAGATGTCGCCGAACGCGGCGTCGAGGAGCATGCTCCGGACATCGTCCACGCAGTGCCCGGCCGTCGCGACCCAACCGTCCGGGTTCACCACGAAGCCCGTGCAGGTCCAGCTGGCCTGGTAGGGCGCGGTGTCGAACAACTCGCCGTCGGGCATGCGGATCCACCCGGTCGTCGTGCCCTCGAGGTACACGGTGGCGGGGCGGATCAGGGCAGCTGCGCGTTGCTCCGGGTTGGCCGCCGGGCGGGTGCTCGTGTCCTGTGCGAGTGCGGCGCCCGGGGATGCGCTGAGGAGACCGAGCGCAAGTACCGAGCACGCGGCGAACCGGCGTGAGAAGCGGTGTCCTGATCCGGACATGGGTCCTCCGAAGAGACAGTGAGGGTGTGACGGAGACGAAACCGGCCCACAACAATGTGAGCCTTGGTAACCATTGCGGGACAACGGTGTTCGATTGCCGACACAGAGTATGCCGAGGAGGGGATCGGGCGAAACAGGCAAAATGAATAGTGGTTCAGGTGCTAAACCCGAATGGAAGAAGTCTGTGAAAAGTCATCGGTAACGCGGCGGAAAATGAGTACAAATACGCAGACGCGGCCCGCTCCGGAAGAGCGGGCCGCGTCGTGCGGAGGTGCCGGTGGCTACTTGTTGAGACCGCGGATGGCTTCGAAGACGGCCGGGTCGACGAGGGTCGAGGTGTCGCCGAGTTCACGACCTTCCGCGACGTCGCGCAGCAGACGGCGCATGATCTTGCCGGAGCGGGTCTTCGGCAGTTCCGGCACGACCGAGATCTGCCGCGGCTTGGCGATCGGGGAGATCTCCACCGCCACATGCTCGCGCAGTTCCTTCACGAGCGTGTCGCCGGTGTTCTCCACGTGCTCGCGCAGGATCACGAACGCGACGATGCCCTGGCCGGTGGTCTCGTCGGAGGCGCCGACGACCGCGGCCTCGGCGACGGCCGGGTGCGACACGAGCGCGGACTCGACCTCCGAGGTGGAGATGCGGTGGCCGGAGACGTTCATGACGTCGTCGACGCGGCCGAGCACCCACAGCGCGCCGTCCTCGTCGTAGCGGGCACCGTCACCGGCGAAGTACCAGCCCTGCTCGGCGTACCGGGACCAGTAGGTCTCCTTGTAGCGCTCCATGTCACCCCAGATGCCGCGCAGCATCGCCGGCCACGGCTGGTCGAGCACCAGATAGCCGTTGCCGCCCTTGCCGAGTTCGTGGGCCTCGTCGTCGACGATCTTCGCCGAGATGCCGGGCAGCGGCGCCATCGCCGAACCGGGCTTGGTGGCGGTCAGGCCCGGCAGCGGGGAGATCATGATCGCGCCGGTCTCGGTCTGCCACCAGGTGTCGACGATCGGGGCCTTGCCGGCGCCGATGACCTCCCGGTACCAGCGCCACGCCTCCGGGTTGATCGGCTCGCCGACCGAGCCGAGCAGCCGGATCGACGACAGGTCGTGGGCGTCGGGAATCTCGCGGCCCCACTTCATGAACGTGCGGATCAGCGTCGGGGCGGTGTAGTAGATCGTCACCCCGTACTTCTCGATGATCTCGAAGTGCCGGTGCTCGTTCGGGGAGTTCGGAGTGCCCTCGTAGACGACCTGCGTGGCACCGTTGCTCAGCGGCCCGTACACGATGTAGGTGTGGCCGGTGACCCAGCCGATGTCCGCGGTGCACCAGTACACGTCCTGGCCCGGCTTGTGGTCGAAGACGTTGTGGTGCGTGTACGACGCCTGCGTGAGGTAGCCGCCGGAGGTGTGCACGATGCCCTTGGGCTTACCGGTGGTGCCGGAGGTGTAGAGGATGAACAGCGGGTGCTCGGCGTCGAACGGCTGCGGGGTGTGCTGATCGGAGGCCTTTTCGACGGTCTCGTGCCACCACAGGTCCCGGCCGTCGGTCCAGTCGACGTCGATGCCGGTGCGCTTGACGACGAGCACGTGCTCGATCGACTCCGCGCCGGTGACCGCCTCGTCGGCGGCGGACTTGAGCGGGGCGGGGGCGCCGCGGCGCCACTGGCCGTCGACGGTGACCAGCAGCTTGGCCTGCGCGTCGTCGATGCGCGAGCGCAGCGCCGAGGCGGAGAACCCACCGAAGACCACCGAGTGCGTCAGGCCCAGGCGCGCGCAGGCGAGCATCGCGACGATCGCCTCGGGGATCATCGGCATGTAGATCGCGACGCGGTCGCCGGCGACCAGACCCAGCTCGGTGAAGGTGTTCGCGGCCTTGCAGACCTCGGTGAGCAGATCGTTGTAGGTGATCGCCCGGGAATCGCCGGGTTCACCCTCGAACAGGATGGCGACACGGTCGCCGTTGCCGGCTTCCACGTGCCGGTCGACGCAGTTGTAGGCGACGTTGAGCTCGCCGCCCACGAACCACTTCGCTACCGGGGCGCCGGACCAGTCCAGCACCTCGGTCCACGGCGTCGCCCAGTCCAGACGCTTGGCCTGGGTGTCCCAGAATGCGAGGCGGTCGGCGTCAGCGGCTGCCTGCAACTCGGGACCGGCGTTGGCGGTCGCGGCGAATTCCGCGCTCGGCGGGAACACCTGCTGTTCATGGTCCTGGGTTGCACTCGTCATGATGCCGGGGCCTCTTTCCGGGGTGTGCGAAATCGATCGGGCTCAAGTGAGCGTAGTCATCTGTGACGGGGATCGCATCGTTGCATCCACTTGCAACCTGGTCACTTGCGCCGATCGGTCGGTGTCGCGCGACGGATGGTCGGCTGCGTCGACGAACGGACCGCCGACCGGCATCGGACCCAGGACCGGTAGCGTCCACAGACGTGACGGACCCGCTGCAGCCCCTTCTCGACCTGCCCGGCGTGCGCGACGCCGCCGATCGGGCGCGTGACGCGCTCGCCGAGGTGCACCGGCACAAGACCAACCGGCGTGGATGGCCGAACACCGCCGCGGAGGCATCGGTGCGCGCGGCGCGGGCCTCGGCCGCGATCGACGGCGGGTCGATGGAGCTGCCGCAGCCGGGCGAGGCCGGTGATCCCATCCTGGCCGGCGCACTGCGGGTCGCGCAGGCGCTCGACGGGGACAGCCTCGGCATTCTGGTCGCGACGTGGAAGCGGGCTCCGCTGCAGGCCCTCGCGCGGTTGCATCTGCTCGCTGCGGCGGACCTGGTGGACGATCCGGAATCGCTGGGTCGTCCCCGGACGGATCCCGGAATCGGGGAACGGCTCGACGCCCTTGCGCAGCTGGTGACCGGAGGGACTCATGTGCCCGCCCCGGTTCTCGCAGGCGTCGTGCACGGTGAACTGTGCACGCTGCGCCCGTTCGGTGTCGCCGACGGGGTGATCGCGCGCGCCGCCTCCCGGCTCGTGTGCGTCTCGACCGGTCTCGACCCCCACAACCTCGGGGTGCCGGAGGTGACCTGGATGCGCCGCGTCCCGGCCTACCGCGAGGGCATCGCCGCCTTCGGGCAGGGCACCGCGGAGGGTGTCGGCCAGTGGCTGCTGTTCTGCTGCAGCGCCCTCGAGTCCGGTGCCCGCGAGGCGACGTCGATCGCCGACGCGTTCGCCGGCTGACGCGTCTCCCGGGGTCACGGTCAGCTCTCGGGACACGGTCAGCGCGCCGGGGAGTAGACGGTCATCCATTTCGGGTGCAGTCGGTAGTAGACCACCTCGTTGTTCCAGTCGAACGCGTCCTTGCCGTAGGCCGACTCGAAGTAGGCGAGGAGGTCGGGCCAGCCCGCGGCCGGTTCGGCGTTCGGAGGATTCAGGACCTCCACCGTGCCGTGTGTGAAGACGCCCAGTTCCTCACCGCGGAGGTGGGCGACGCTGGCAGCGGGCCGGGCGGCGAGGTGGCGGGCCTTGGCGGCGCTTCGCGCGGTGCCGAAGTGCCATCTGCCGTGGAGGAAGTGCCCGTCCACGCCGCTGATCCGGGGTTCGCCGGCTGCCGTCACGGTGGACAGGGCGAGTACGCACATGCCGGTGAGGACTTCGGTCAGTTGTTCGGCGGTCAGGGTGCTCTCGCGGGTGACGATCGACCGCAGGTGCGCGGTGGAACGGGCGAGTGACGAGTCGAGGAGAGCCTGGAGTTCTGCGAGTTCTTCCGGTGTTTCCTGCATGGGGCACCTTGTCCGTGATCGGCTTCTGTCGCGGTCGGCGCTCGGCGTCGGTCCGCGGGACCATGCTCGCATCGGATGCTGACACCCTGTGTCAGGAATACGCGGACGTGCGATCCCTCGGTGGGGACGCCGCCCCGGGATTCGGAAGTTGCTGTGGCGCAGGGAAGTTTCCGGCGCAACGGGGCCACGTGAACGCAGCCTCTACATGCGAAGCGGGTGGCGCCGCCGACTTGCGTCGGTGTCGCCACCCGCTAGCACGGATCGCCGTGTTACGCATGCGTGCTGGAATGGGTTGTGTGTCAACGACCTCGGCGATGACTCGGGTTTCGCAAGGTCGCCCTCGCAACGGGTGCGAGGATGTTCGCTCGCGACGCCCCGGATCTCGCAGGTCCACAACGCTTTTGCCCTTATAGTGGCATCGGCTCCGCGTGGGTACTCGGTGTCCGTGCTGGGAAGTCGGTACGGGAGATCGAACCTTCTCTTCCGATTCGCTCTTGGCCTTCCGGCTTCCGTAACACCATTTCTACCCTCTGTTGCCGGGGTCGGCAAGCCCCCATTTTCGGGCCGATTCTCGCTGGTGTCCGGCCCCGATCCAGCGCCGCCGGCGCAGGACGGAGTAGGTGGCGGCGCCTGCGAGCAGGGCCGTTGCGGAAACGATCATGCCGACCGTGAGCAACCCGCGACCGCGGATGGTCAGGCGTCGTAGCAGCGGTACGGGTTTGACGAAAGTCAGTACGGGCCAACCTCTTTCCGCTGCGACCCGGCGCAGCGCCCGGTCCGGGTTGACCGCGCGGGGGTATCCGACCGCCTGCAGCATCGGGATGTCCGTCGACGAGTCGGAGTATGCGTAGCTGCGTGCCAGGTCGTAGCCGTATCGCTCGGCGAGTTCCTTCATCGCCGTGACCTTCTCCTCGCCGAAGCAGTAGAACTCGAGTTCACCGGCGTACCGGCCGTCGACGATGCGCATCCGGCTCGCGGTGCTGTGCGACGCGCCGAGGGCTTCGGCGATCGGTGTGACGACCTCCTCCCCGGACGCCGAGATCACCACCACGTCGTGTCCGCGCAGCTTGTGGTCGGCGATGAGGTCCGCGGCCTCCTGGAACACCAGCGGATCGACGATCTCGTGCAGCGTCTCGGCGACGATCGATTTGATCTGCTCGACGTTCCAGCCCTCGCACATCGCCGCGATGTACGCGCGCATCCGCTGCGCCTGATCGTGGTCGGCGCCGGACAGCAGGTACAGGAACTGGGCGTAGGTGTTCTCGATGACCGTGCGGCGGTTGAGCAGCCCCTGATCGAAGAACGGCCGGCTGAACGCCAGGACGCTGGACTTCGCGATGACGGTCTTGTCCAGGTCGAAGAACGCGGCGATGCGACCCGCCTCGGTGGGTGGTGTCTCGTCGGTCACGGCACCACAATAGGCCGCCGATCCGCGTTCCGGCCGGTCCGCGGTATCCCGGTCCCACTGAATGTTTCAACTTGCAAATAGTCGAGCGGGCCGGTGTAGTATCGCAACTACCTGGGCGCAACCAGGCTGTGTTCAGCCCGACCCCCCGGGGCTGAACACGACGGCCCTCGCCTCCTCCCCCCTGGCGAGGGTCGTCCCGTATCCGAATGTCCTTCGATTTCGCCTGCCTTTCGGTTTCGCCGTGCGCGTCACGGCCGGGGAAGTTGTCCACAGGCGCCCGGTTCATCCACAGATTCACCCCCGCGCCGAAAATCGTCTTCCGCGTCTCGGTGCGTCCACGCACGCTGTCCGCATGAACGACGAGCGCACCCCACGAATCCTCGCGCTGATCTCCGACAGCACCCTGCTGGCCAGCCTGCGCCGCGTGGCCGCCGCATCCGACCGCGACCTCGACGACGCACCCGTCCCTCCGACGCGGCGCAGCTGGGACGACGCCGGGCTCGTCGTCGTCGACCACGCCACCGCGACCGGGTTGGAGGCGTTCCCGCGGCGGCGCGGCGTGGTGCTCGTGTGCTCGGGTGCCGCGGGACTGGCGGATTGGCAGGCGGCGGCCGCGGTCGGTGCCGAACACGTGATCGCGCTTCCGGACGACGAGGTCGAACTGCTCGCGGTGATGGGTGCCGCGGCCGAACCGGAGACCGGTGGGGGTCGCGTCGTCACCGTCGTCGGCGGGTGCGGAGGTGCCGGCGCCTCCACGTTCGCGGCGGCTCTCGCCTGGACCGCCGCGGACCGGGACGATCCGAACGTGCTGCTCGTCGACGGCGACCCCTTCGGCGGCGGCCTGGACGTGCTCACCGGCCTCGAAGACCTGCCCGGGGTGCGCTGGCCGGGACTGGCCGTCGAGGGTGGCCGGGTCTCCGCGCGGGCGCTGCGCGACGCCGTCCCGGACTGGACGCCGGGGCTCGGCGTGCTCTCCACCGACCGCACCGCGTCCGGTGAACCGCCCTCGGCCGCGGTCACCGCCGTGCTCGACGCGGCGCGTCGATCCGGGACGGTGGTCGTGTGCGATGTTTCGCGCAGCGTCGGCCCGGTCGCGGAGGCGATGGTCGCCGCGGCCGATCTGGTCGTCCTGATCACCTCGGCGCGGGTGGGCGGTG
>NZ_JBMBTE010000178.1:0-7560 GCF_048897285.1 Rhodococcus sp. O3 | reverse complement strand
GGGCTGCGCGTGCGGGGGTGGGGGTACGGGACGGCGAAGCGGCGGCCCCTGCGGCGGCCGCGGCCGATACCGGGGGTCGGGACGGTCGCCGTTCACGCGTCAACTGTACGTTCCGCGGTCGCCGGAACCCGAGGGCACGGGGGATCCGCCGACGAGAAAGACAGCAGCGCGCGGCGGGCAGCGCGCTGCTGTCTGCGCGCCGCGCGGCTACCTCACGGCAGCCAGGACACGTGCCCGCGCAGCGCCTGATACCCGACGAACGCGACCGAGTCGATCAGCGCGTGCGCGATCACCAGCGGCCACAACCGCGACGTCTTCTGCCAGAACCGGCCGAAGATCAGACCCATGACGAAGTTCCCGACACCGCCGCCGAGCCCCTGATACATGTGGTAGCTGCCGCGCAGCAGCGCCGACGCGAGCAGGGACCGGTTCTCGGACCAGCCGAGTTGCCGCAGCCGGGTGATCAGATATGCGACGACCAGCACCTCCTCGGCGGCCGAGTTGGCGATCGCCCACAGCACCAGCGCGGGCAGTCGCCACCAGTAGTCCTCGAGGGTGCTCGGCGCGACCGTCAGATTCAGGCCCATCGCGCGCGCCGCGAGATACAGGCCCAGACCGGGGATGCCGATCAGCGCGGCCAGGCCGATACCGGGCAGCACGTCCCGGCGCAGGTGCGGCCGGGCGAACCCGATGAGCTTCGGCCCGATTCCGCTGCGCCACAACAGGTAGACACCCAGCGCCGCCCACGCCAGCAGCCGCACGATGCCGAGGAGCTGGCGGGCCAGATCGATCAGCTGCTGCGACGATCGCGGCACGTTCAGCGCGACCGTCTGCTCCGACAACGGCGCCGGTGCGAGCGCGGATTCGAGCAGCGACAGGATCGACGACACTCCGCTGAGCCCGAACGTGACCAGCAGGACGATCGTGATCTCGATCCACAGCGCCCGGCGCTCCGCGGCGTTCAGCGGTGTCGCCGGGTTCCGGGGTGCGGGGGAGAGCCAGTCGCGGATCGTCGTCGTCACCGCAGCGATTGTGCCGCACGCGCGTCGAATGCGGTCACCAGAAGTCGAGCGCCTCGGCGATCGCGATGGACTGCGCGTGCGTCGGCCGCTGCGCGCCGTCGATCGCATAGATCGTGTTGCCGACGGTCGCGACGACGAGCCCGTGCCGTGCGGTGCCCATCGGGGCGAGTTCGGTCCACATGCCGGTCGCGATGTCGTACGCCTCGACCTCGGAGAGGACGCGGGTGGGTTCTTCGCCACCGATGGCGACGATGCGGCCGTCGAGGTAGGCGGCGCCGAGGCCGCCGCGGGGGGTGGGCATGTCGGGCAGGCGGGTCCAGGTGTCGGTGGCGGGGTCGTAGCGTTCGACCGTGGCGGTGTTCTTGTCGGACGAGAGATTCCGGCCGCCGATGGCGTAGGCGTAGGTGCCGTCGGTGGTGGCGGCGAGATGCTCGCGGGGGTTGGGCAGGTCGGCGACGGTGGTCCAGGACGTGCCGTCGAAGACGTCGGTGGCGGCGACCAGCTGGTTGTCGGCCTGTCCGCCGAAGACGTAGATCTTGTCGCCGATGGTGACGGCGGCTCCCGCGGCGCGGGGTTGCGGCATGGACGGCAGGTCGACCCACTCGCCGTCGCGCAGGGCGAACACCCGATCGGACGGATGCGCGGTCAGATTGGGGCCCTCCGGCTCCCACCCGCCGAGCACCACCAGCTCGCCGTTGTATTCCACGGCCATCGGATGGTTCAGCGGCGCCGGCAGATCCGGTCCCGCCTTCCACGTGTCGATCGCCGGGTCGTAGCCCTCGACCTTCCCGGTGGAGCCGTTGTTGTCCAGCCCGCCGAGCACCCACACGGTGCCGTCGGCGACGGTCGTCGCGGTCTGCTGACGCGGGGTAGGGGCGTCGCGCAGCCGGCGCCACGCCGGACCGGGCTGGATCTGCCGCGGCGGGATCTGCAGCGCCTCGTTCACCGCGGTGGACTCGGCGTGGGTGGGTTCGGTCGCGCCGTCGATCGCGTAGAGCGTGTCCCCGACCGCGCCCAGTGCCAGGCCGTGCCGCGGGGTGGCCAGCTCGGGCAGTTCCGCCCACGTGCCCGTGCTCACGTCGAACGCCTCGACCTCGCCGAGGACGCGGGTGGGTTCTTCACCGCCCGCGGCGACGATGCGGCCGTCGAGATAGGTGGCGCCGAGGCCGCCGCGGGGGGTGGGCATGTCGGGCAGGCGGGTCCAGGTGTCGGTGGCGGGGTCGTAGCGTTCGAGGGCGGCGGTGTTCTTGTCGGACGAGAGATTCCGGCCGCCGATGGCGTAGGCGTAGGTGCCGTCGGTGGCGGCGGCGAGGTGCTCGCGCGGGGTCGGCAGGTCGGCGACGGTGGTCCAGGTCGTGCCGTCGAAGACGTCCGTGGGAGCGACGAGCTGGTTGTCGGCCTGTCCGCCGAAGACGTAGATCTTGTCGTCGATGGTGACGGCGGCTCCGGCGGCGCGCGGGTGCGGCATGGGCGGCATCTCGACCCACTGCCCGTTGCGGACCGCGAAGACCCGATCCGACGTCGTCGCGGTCAGGTTCGGCCCGTCGGCAATCCAGCCGCCGAGCACGACGGGCACGCCGTCCCAGGTCACCGCCATCGCGTGATTGAGCGGAACCGGCATGTCGGGGCCGGTCTTCCAGGTGTCGATCGCCGGGTCGTAGCCCTCGTGTGCGGCCGAGGCGCCCTCGTCGTCGAGTCCGCCGAACACCCACACGGTGCCGTCGGCGACGGTCGTCGCGGTCTGCTGACGCGGGGTCGGGGCATCGCGCAGCGTCCGCCACTGCGCCGTCGGCGGCAGTTCGACGGTGTTCTCGCCGCCCGCGGCGGCCGTGTCGGAACCGCCCGACGGACGCGTCACGAGGTAGAGACCGGTTCCGGCGACCGCGAGGAACAGCACGGCGAGCACGGCGAGCACGGTGCGCAGCGACACTCGCCCCGACGTCGCATCCGCACCGGTCGGCGCCGGCGTGCCCGGACCGCGCGGGGGAGGGGTGGCCGGGCCGATGGGGTGAGGCGTGACCGGAGGCTGCGGGGGTGGTGTCGACGACCCGTTCCGGATGCGCACCGCGGTGGCGGTGTCGGCTGCCGGCGCACCCTTCAGGGTCGGCTGATCGTGCTGACGGTGATCGCCGGGCAGGGCCATCTCGTCGACGTGCCGTCCGTGCCGGGCCTGGATCTCCTGCAGTTCCCGGCCGAACTCGGCGGCGGTCGACGGGCGGGCCGCCGGATCGGCCGACATCGCGTGTTCGAGCGCGGCGCACACGTCGTCGGGGATGCCCTGCGGCCGCAGGTCGGGGATGGGCTGGCTGCTGATGCGCAGGAACTGCGCGACGATCTCCTCACCGGTGCGGCGTTCGAACGCGGCACGGCCGGTCAGCATCGCGAACATCGCCGCACCGAGCCCGTACACGTCGGAATTGGGTGTCGGAGGCTTGCCCTCGAGCACTTCGGGGGCGGTGAACGCGAGCGATCCGGTGAACGCGCCGGTCGCGGTCTCGAATCCGCCGGCGATCCGCGCGATCCCGAAATCGGTGAGCTGCGGCTCGCCGTACTCGGTCATCAGGATGTTCCCGGGTTTCACGTCGCGGTGCAGCGTGCCCGAGTGATGGGCGGTTTCCAGGGCGCCGGCGAGCTTGACGCCGACGCGCACCACCTCCGGCCACGGCAACGGCCCGTCGCGCCGCACCTTCACCGCCAGCGAATCGTTGGGGTGATAGGGCATCACGATGTACGGCCGGCCGCTCGAGGTGACCCCGACCTGGAGGATGTTGACGATGTTGGGGTGGCCGGACAGCCTGCCCATCGCGTAGCCCTCGCGCAGGAACCGCTCCCGGTTCTCGACGTCGAGGTCGGAGGAGAGCACCTTGATCGCGACCGTCCGCCCGAGCGAGCGTTGCTTGCATCGGTAGACGACACCGAAGCCGCCTCGTCCTACGACCAGCGCGTCGTCGAATCCCGCGGCAGCCAGCTCCGCGGTGATTCCCTGACCCGCCGGGCGGGTCGCTTCCGGATCGAAATCGGCCATCGGCCCTGGCTTTCGACGTGTGCAGCGTGGTTCGCGAGTGTACGACGAGGATACCGCTGCAATTGACCCGGAAACGAAGATCAGGGGCGGGCGCGGAGACCGTTGACGAACGGGCAGCCGACGAGGCGACGCAGCGCGCGGCTCAGCCCGGTGGCGTCGTCGACCGGCTCGTGGAAGGGGATGCGGACGTCGTGGTCGCCGGTGCCGGATTCGATGCGCAGGCGCAGGCCGTACCGGTCGAGACCGAGGGGGCGGATGCGGCCGGTCCGCGCGACCGGCGGGATGCGGCGGGCGATGCGCAGGACGATGTCGGCGTGGTCCCGTTCGAGATGCTGCAGCCACGCGGTTTCGAGCGCGGCGAACGGGTCGGGCAGTGCGGTCAGCACGTCCTCGACCTCGACGGATTCGGCCCCGCTGGTGTCCGCGGCGACCACGGACGTCAGTTCGAGACGCAGCAGTTCGGTGCCGTGGCCGACGTCCAGCAGTTCCGGATGGGGCAGGTCCTCGGCGACCTCGGCGGCGAGTTCCCGGGGGTTCTCGACGGGATGCAGCGACCCGCTGAGCCAGATCAGCGACCGCACCGGGTTGCGCAGCGCGAGCGGCGAGTGGTCGGTGAGTTCGAGGACGGCGGGCAGGCCCGCGGGGCCGGCCTGCCAGGCGAGTGCGACGGCCGGGCAGTCGACGGGAACGGTGACGACGAGGTCGCCGTCGGTGTGGAGGTGGTGGACCGCAGTGGTCACCGGGTCGCAGCCGTCGACGGCGAGAACGGTCGAATCGGCACGCACGAGGGCAGTGCACACCCGCTCCGCGGTGCTGGGGGCAGGAACGTCGGTGAGAGTCTGCATGCCGTCCTCCTCGGTAAGTAGGTGAGGCAAACCTAAGTCATTGCGGTGGGCGTCGCAAGAGTCTTCCGGGGCTAATCTGAACCGGTGTCGATCCCGCTCTCCCTCGGAATGCCGCCCTCCCGTGAAGAACCTCGCGGGCTCCTCGACGCGCTGCTGACCCACCGCGCGCCCGCGCCCGCGGACGTACCCGCCCGCTTCCTCGCGCCGAGAATCGTGACTGCCGCCGACGTGGAGGCCGCCGGCGACGTGGTCGTCGAACTCGATGCCGGCGCCGAGGCTCCCGCCCCCGGCAGCCGCCGCCCGCTGCGCTACCAGATCGACTGTGCCCCCGAGTATCTCGACGACATCCTCGCGTTCACCGCGCCGGCGCCGCTGTGCGTGTACGTCGCGGGGGACGCCCTCGCCGACACCGCCCGACGGCTCACCGAGGCCGGTCACGTCCCCGGCCTGCCCGCCGGCCGCAGCGCCGACGAGATCGCCGACTTCCTCGCCGTCCTCGCCCACTCCGACACCGGCTACGTCGCGCAGGCGCGCGACGCCGCCGAGGTGCTCGCGCTGCTGTCCGCGACCGCCGCGGCACTGAGCGGATTCGACGTGCGGCAGGCGGTCGCCGAACCCGATGCGGCCCGCCTCGCCGCCCTCGTTCCCGAAGCCGCCGCCGCGGTCCGCGAGATCCTGCTCACCGTCGAGGTCGACGACCCCGCCGCGATCGTCGAGGGACTGGCCGGCCTCGGCCTCGGCAGGCAGGCCGGATAACGGTTCCCGTCACCCGGAGCGCAACGGGGCCGGAGCGCGAGGTGTGATGCGTAATCTCGTAGGCGTGCCACGCATCGCCTACTTCGGTCCGACCGGGACCTTCACCGAAATGGCCCTCGCGCGCCTCGAGGACACCGGAACCTTCGACGCCCCGGTCGAACGGGTGTCGGCGGCCAGCCCGCCCGCCGCGCTGCAACTGCTGCGCGACGGCGACGTCGACGGTGCCGTGGTGCCGATCGAGAGTTCCGTCGAAGGATCCGTCCCGCCGACCATGGACGCTCTGTCCATCGGACCCCGGCTGCAGATCGTCGCAGAAACCGAACTCGACGTGACGTTCACCGTCGTCGTGCGCCCCGGCACCACCGCCGAGCAGGTCCGTACCATCGCCGCGTACCCGGTCGCGGCGGCGCAGGTGCGGCAGTGGGTCGCCGACAACTTGCCGCAGGCCCAGATCGTCGCCGCCGCGTCGAACGCCGGCGCGGCCGAGGACGTCGC
Organism: Rhodococcus sp. O3; assembly: GCF_048897285.1. Lineage (NCBI taxonomy): Bacteria > Bacillati > Actinomycetota > Actinomycetes > Mycobacteriales > Nocardiaceae > Rhodococcus > Rhodococcus sp. O3. The sequence goes on along the minus strand of NZ_JBMBTE010000178.1, from coordinate 1,417 downwards.
CGCCGGCAAGGCCGACGCCGGAATCTCGACCGCCCTGGCCGGTGAGCGGCTGGGTCTCGACGCCCTCGCCGAGAACGTCGCGGACTTCACCGGCGCCCGCACCCGGTTCGTGCTGCTCACCCGGCCCACGAAGACCCCGTCCCGCACCGGACGCGACCGCACCTCGGTGATTCTGCAACTGCCGAACGAACCCGGATCGCTCGTACGGGCCATGACCGAGTTCGCGACCCGCGGCATCGACCTCACCCGCATCGAGTCGCGCCCGACCCGCCAGGAATACGGCACCTACTTCTTCCACTTGGACTGCGTGGGACACATCGACGACGCGCTCGTCGCCGAGGCGCTCAAGGCCCTGCACCGCTTCGCGGAGGTCAGGTTCCTCGGGTCGTGGGCGGCGGTCGCCGACAACGGTGTGCCCCCGGTGTCGGACGAGGCGGACACGCAGTGGCTCGACGCGCTGCGACGGGGAGAGGAAGACCGGTGAGCGGCAGATTGATCCTGGCCCGGCACGGGCAGACGGTGGCGAACGTGGCGCGGCGGCTGGACACCAAGCTGCCCGGGGCCGAACTGACGGAACTGGGTATCGCCCAGGCACACACGCTCGGCACCAACCTGGCCGACCGGCCCCCGGTGCTGCTCGTCGCCTCCCAGGCGATCCGCGCCCGGCAGACCGCCCATCAGATCGAACTCGCGGCCGGGGTCTCCGCGAGCGTCCGCGAGGGACTGCACGAGGTCCAGGCCGGCGACCTCGAGGACCGCAGCGACGAGGAATCGCACAAGCTGTTCATGAAGGTCTACGAGGCCTGGCACAGCGGCGACCTGCGCTCACGGGTGCCCGGCGGTGAATCCGGTCTCGACGTGATCGACCGCTACGTGCCGGTCGTCGAAGACCTGCGCCGGCACTACCTCGGCGACGGATCGGGCGACGTCGTGGTGGTCAGTCACGGTGCCGCGATCCGGCTGATCGCCGCGTACCTCGGCAAGGTGCCGGGCAGCTTCGCGACCAGCAACCACCTCGCGAACACCCAGACCGTCGAACTGGTGCCGCGTCCCGGCGGCGGCTGGGAATGCGTGCGGTGGGGCACCTTCCAGGCGCCCTTCCACGAAACCGGGGGCGCGGGCGCCGACGACCCGATGGGCTGAGCTACCGGTCCGGCCGGTCGTGTTCGAGCCGGGCCACCAGGTCGCCGAGCGCCTGCCGCAGGAACCCGGCGGTGCCGGAACTCAGCGTCGTCCACGCGGTGCCGTCGGGAGCGACCGACGACGTGCCGACGACCCGCCCCGCGGTGGTTTCGAAGACCGTGACGGGACCGCCGGCCGGGGCCGTGGACCCGTCGCCGTGCCGGAACCCGACGATCTCCGCGAACGTGCTGCACCGCCCGAGCGCCGACCCGAGGACAGCGGCTTCCGCCGCCGG
>NZ_JBMBTE010000177.1:0-7565 GCF_048897285.1 Rhodococcus sp. O3 | reverse complement strand
CGTCCGGCCCGCGTTGCCGCGCCCTCTCGGACCTCGGCGTCCGGACGTCGGGGTCCCGGCGTGCTCGACTCCCTCGGGCGCGGCATCGGCGCCGGCTGGTTCATGATCGCTCGCGGCGTCGGCGCCACCATCCGCACGATGGGCAAGGCCGGCGACATCGAACACGGTCACCGCCGCGACGGCATCGCGCTCGGGCTGATCGCGCTCGGCCTGGTCGTGGCGGGCAGCGTGTGGTTCGGGGTCGGCGGTCCGGTCGGCGGCTGGATCGAATCCGGGGTTCGCGCGGTCACCGGTGGTGCCAGCGCGGTGCTGCCGCTCGCCGCGATCGGCATCGCCGTGGTGCTCATGCGCACCGAGTCGCGACCCGAGATCCGCCCCCGCCTGATCCTGGGCGGGCTGTTGGTCGGGCTGCCCGCACTCGGCCTGTGGCACATCGCATCCGGGTCGCCGACCACTCCCGACGGCCGATCTCAGGGCGCCGGCTTCGTCGGCGCCGTGATCGGTGGGCCGCTCACCTCGGGTCTGACCGTCTGGCTCTCGGTGCCGCTGATGGTGCTGGCCGCCGGGTTCGGGATCCTGCTCATCACCGGCACCACCGTGCGTGAACTGCCCGGTCTCTTCCGCGACTACTTCGGGTTGTCCTATCGCGCCGACGACGAGTACGGCGACTTCGACGAGTACGACCCCCATGACGACTTCGGTCGTGATGAACCGCCGTACGACGACGACCCGACGCTGTTCGACGCCGACGGCTATCCGACCGAACGTCGTCCGCGACGTCGTCGCACCCCGGCCGAGAACTACCCGACGGACGAATTCGACGGCAATGCCCGCACCGAGGTCCTGCCGCTGTGGGACGCCCCCGCGACGAAACCGTTCGAGGCGCCGCCCGCGCCGCCGCCGGAACCGGAACCGACACCCGATCCGCCCAAGCAGCGGACCAGGCCCAAGCCGACCCCGAAGCCCACCCCGCCGCCGACGCCGGCTGTCGACGAGGCCGACGAACTCGACGCGATGGTGCCGGAGCGGGTCGTCGAAGGCGACTACACGCTGCCGTCGGTCGGGCTGCTCATCCAGGGCGACCCGCCGAAGACGCGCTCGTCCGCGAACGACCAGATGATCGACTCGATCACCGAGGTCCTCGAACAGTTCAAGATCGACGCGGCTGTCACCGGGTTCACCCGCGGCCCGACCGTCACCCGGTACGAGGTCGAACTGGGTCCCGGCGTCAAGGTCGAGAAGATCACCGCGCTGGCGCGCAACATCGCCTACGCCGTCGCGACCGACAACGTGCGGCTGCTCGCCCCGATCCCGGGCAAGTCCGCGGTCGGCATCGAGGTGCCCAACTCGGACCGCGAGCTGGTCCGGCTGGCCGACGTGCTCGCCGCCCCGAGCACCCGCAAGGACCGGCATCCGCTGGTCATCGGCCTCGGTAAGGACATCGAGGGCGACTTCGTGCATGCCAACCTGGCGAAGATGCCGCACCTGCTCGTCGCCGGTTCCACCGGTTCCGGTAAGTCCAGCTTCGTCAACTCGATGCTGGTGTCGCTGCTGATCCGGGCGACACCCGAGGACGTGCGGATGATCCTCATCGACCCCAAGATGGTCGAGCTGACGCCGTACGAGGGCATCCCGCACCTCATCACGCCCATCATCACGCAGCCGAAGAAGGCGGCGGCCGCGCTGGCGTGGCTCGTCGAGGAGATGGAGCAGCGCTACCAGGACATGCAGGCCAACCGGGTGCGGCACATCGACGACTTCAACGCCAAGGTGCGCTCCGGGGAGATCACCGCGCCGCTCGGCAGCGAACGCGTGTACCGGCCGTATCCGTACATCCTGGCGATCGTCGACGAGCTCGCCGACCTGATGATGACCGCGCCGCGCGAGGTCGAGGAATCGATCGTGCGGATCACGCAGAAGGCCCGCGCCGCCGGTATCCACCTCGTGCTGGCCACGCAGCGACCGTCCGTGGACGTCGTCACCGGCCTGATCAAGACGAACGTGCCGTCCCGGCTGGCGTTCGCGACCTCGTCGCTCACGGACTCGCGCGTCATCCTCGACCAGCCCGGTGCCGAGAAGCTCATCGGTATGGGCGACGGTCTGTTCCTGCCGATGGGTGCGGGCAAACCGCAACGCCTGCAGGGTGCGTTCATCACCGACGAAGAGATCGCCGCGGTCGTCGACTTCACCAAGAACCAGGCCGAACCCGAATACACCGAGGGCGTCACCACGCAGAAGGCGGGGGAGAAGAAGGACGTCGACCCCGACATCGGTGACGACCTCGACGTGTTCCTCCAGGCCGTGGAACTGGTGGTGTCCAGCCAGTTCGGCTCGACGTCGATGCTGCAGCGCAAGCTGCGCGTCGGTTTCGCGAAGGCCGGGCGGCTCATGGACCTGATGGAGACCCGCGGTGTGGTCGGTCCGAGCGAAGGGTCGAAGGCCCGCGAGGTGCTGGTCAAGCCGGACGAACTCGACGGTCTGCTGTACTCCATCCGTGGGGGCGGCGGCGACGGGGAGAACGGCTCCGACCAGGACTGATCCGGCTCCGGCCCGCGAGTGTGGTTGAATGGACCACGTTGTGGAGGGGAGTATCCCCGTGATCCGCGACAGTTCCGTCAACACGTACGGCAGCGTTGCCGCTCCGGGACTGTCGGTCTGCACCTGTGCAGGCGGGAGAGACCTCCGGTGCCCTTTCAGGTCTACCGGAGGAATTCAGCCCCATGCATGTGACACCCCTGGTGTGGCTCGTCACGCTCGCGGTCATCGCCGCGCTCTTCGTGTTCGACTTCGTCTCCCACGTCCGTACACCGCACGCCCCCTCGCTGCGTGAATCCGGATTCTGGTCCGCCGTCTTCATCGGCATCGCGATCCTGTTCGGCGTCGTGGTCTTCGCGCTGTGGGGACCGCAGTACGGCGGCGAGTATTTCGCCGGCTACGTCACGGAGAAGGCGCTGTCGGTCGACAACCTGTTCGTGTTCGTGGTGATCATGGCGACCTTCGCGATCCCCCGCGAGTATCAGCAGAAGGTGCTCACCATCGGCATCGTGCTGGCCCTGGCGATGCGCGGCGGGTTCATCGCGGTCGGTGCCGCGGCGATCAACGCCTACAGCTGGGTGTTCTACCTGTTCGGTGTCTTCCTGCTGTACACCGCGGTCAAGCTGATCATCGACCACAACAAGGACGAGGGCACCAAGCCCGACGAGGGCCGCATCGTGAAACTGGTGCGCAAGGTGGTTCCGACCACCGAGCACTACGACGGCGACCGTCTCGTCACCCGGATCGACGGCAAGCGCATGATCACCCCGCTCATGCTCGCGCTGCTCGCCATCGGCTTCGCCGACGTGCTGTTCGCCCTCGACTCGATCCCGGCGATCTACGGCCTCACTCAGGAGCCGTACCTGGTGTTCACGGCGAACGCGTTCGCCCTGATGGGCCTGCGTCAGCTGTTCTTCCTCATCGGCGGCCTGCTGGATCGCCTCGTGTACCTGTCGTACGGCCTGTCGATCATCCTGGCGTTCATCGGCGTCAAACTCGTCCTGCACGCGCTGCACGAGAACACGCTGCCGTTCGTCAACGGCGGTGAGCACATCGCGGTCCCGGAGATCTCCACGAGCCTGTCGTTGATCGTGATCGTCGGGGTGCTCGTCGTGACGACCGTGCTGAGCCTGCTCAAGAACCGCAGCGACGCGCGGAAGGCCGCAGCCGTGGAGAGCCCCGAAACCGAGGACGTGCGGTGACCGTCAGGCGTTGAACACGCCCATCACCGGCTGCCAACCGGTGATGCGGACGGCGTCGACGAGGTTGCGCTGCGCGAACGGGTCCTGTGCCATCAGTTCGTGCGCTGCGGCCTCGTCGGCGACGTCGATGAGGATCAGGGCGCCCGAACCGTCCACCCACGGGCCCGTCGCCACGACCTTGCCCGCGTCGACGAGGTCGCTCAGCCAGCTGCGATGCGTCGGACGGTGTTCGTCGCGTGCGGCGACGGTGGCGTCGGAGTAGGTGTATTCGACGGCGAACAGGGCCATGGGTTCCTCGCTTCGGGTTCGGGGGTGCTCCCGGAGGCGCTCAGAGCGTGAGCAGCATCCGCGTGTTGCCGAGTGTGTTGGGTTTGACGTAACTCAGATCCAGGAACTCGGCGACGCCGGTATCGTACGACCGGCACATTTCGGCATAGACCTCGGCGGTGACGGGTGTGCCCTCGATCTCGGCGAATCCGTGCCGTCCGAAGAACTCCACCTCGAACGTGAGGACGAAGAGCCGGTCGAGCTCGAGTTCCCGTGCGACCTCGATGAGCTTGGCCACGACGAGATGTCCGGCGCCGCGCCCCTTGACCCGCGGATCCACCGCGACCGTGCGCACCTCGCCGAGATCCGCCCACAGCACGTGCAGCGCGCCGCAGCCGATGACCTCGCCACCCAACTCGGCCACCCAGAACTCCTGCACCGCCTCGTACAGGGTCACGAGGTTCTTCTCGAGCAGGATGCGCCCGGCGTAGATGTCGATGAGTCGCTTGATCTCCGGGACGTCCGACGTTCGCGCACGGCGCACGATGATCCGGTCGGCGTGTTCGTGATCGGGCGTCGGAGAAGTCATGCGGTGAACAGTAGCGGGTGATTCAGACGATATTGTGGGTCACGTGCCGGTCGGATCGTCGAGTTCATCCCAGCTTCCGGGGGAACTGCGTCCACCGGCCCGACCTGTGCCGACTTCCGGTACTTCACGACGTTGCACCCGGAGGTCCGCATGAGCACGCCCCGCCCCCATGTCGCCGGGGCCGGTCGCGGCGCCGCGCCGGGACCGCACGCCGGCACCGCCCACGAGCCGGTGCCGCTGTGGAACATCGCGAACATCCTCACCATGCTGCGGATCGCGCTGGTGCCGGTGTTCCTCATGCTGTTGTTCGTCGGCGACGGTCACGAGACCGGTTGGCGCATCGCGGCCACGGCGGTGTTCGCGATCGCCGCGATCACCGACCGCGTCGACGGTCAGCTCGCCCGTCGCCGAGGCCTGGTCACGGATTTCGGCAAGCTCGCCGACCCGATCGCGGACAAGGCGCTGATCGGTGCCGCACTCGTCGGACTGTCGGTACTCGGCGACCTGTCCTGGTGGGTGACCGGAATCATCGCCGCCCGCGAACTCGGTATCACGGCACTGCGATTCGCGGTGCTGCGGCACGCGGTGATCCCCGCCAGCCGCGGCGGCAAGGCCAAGACACTCGTGCAGACCCTTGCGATCGGGGTGTACCTGCTGCCGTTGCCGGACGCCGTGATGCCGTTCGCGGTTGCGCTGATGGCGCTGGCGGTGCTGCTGACCGTCGGTACCGGCATCGACTATGTGGTCCAGGCGGCACGGTTGCGCGCGGGCGTCCGCACGGAGGCCCAACATCACCGCGACGAGCAGCATCACCGCAACGACCGGGGCGGAGCCGACGCGTAGATGGCCGCCGCGCCGGATCCTCTCGTCGCCGCCACCAGGGCCGCCGACCTCGTGGCCGCCCTCGTCGAGCGAGGACAGACCGTCGCGACCGCGGAATCGCTCACCGCGGGCCTGCTCTCGGCCACGATCGCCGGTGTGCCCGGAGCCAGCGCGGTGTTGCGCGGTGGTCTCGTCGTGTACGCGACCGATCTGAAGGCATCACTCGCCGGCGTCGACACCGAGCGCCTCGGGCGGGACGGTCCGGTCGCCGAATCGACCGCTGCCGCACTCGCCGAGGGCGCTTCGAAACGCTGCGGTGCGACGTGGGGCGTCGGACTGACCGGAGTCGCCGGCCCCGACGATCAGGACGGGCACCCGCCGGGCACCCTTTTTCTCGGAATCTGCGGCCCCGACGGCACCACCGTGACATGCCCTGCGGTGCACGGCGACCGATGGTCCATCCGGCTCGGAGGGGTGGACGCGGCCGTGTCGGGGCTACTCGCGCGCCTGACATCGGACTCGGCGTTGTAGTGTCTGCTCACCGCGGTTTCGGTGCACGTGTCGCGACCGCGGGAACCCGGCGGCACGGTTGCGCGTTGTCCGGGATAAGGCACGACGGACGAGGAGGACGCGATGGCTCTGTTGTTGCGTGAGGCAATCGGTGACAGCCTTCGGCGCACCCGTGTGTCGCAGAGTCGCACTCTGCGCGAGGTGTCGAGCAGCGCGCGGGTCAGCCTCGGCTACCTCTCGGAGATCGAACGTGGACGCAAGGAAGCGTCGAGCGAACTCCTCGCGGCCATCTGCGACGCGCTCGAGGTGCCACTGTCCGACGTGCTGTTCGACGTCAGCGAGTCGCTGGCGGATGCGGCACCGCATCGAGATCGGAAGGATGCCGCTGCTGCGGCACCCCTCGATTCCGGTGTGGCCGTCCACGGTCCCGCCGGGGATCCGGCCGCGCGAATTGCGCAGGACACCCGCGTGGTGATTCCTCCACCTGCGACGCGGGCGCTGGCTGCCGCCTAACATGGATCACGACCGCGCCGGCTTGCCGGATGCGGACGAAAGCGACAGACTTTTTCGGGTCACCACCGGGGGGTGGCCCGGGATCACGACAGGTGGGACCGCCCGATGAACGGTGAAGGTGCGGCGGTCCGAATCGGTGCGCGAGGGCCGCGCATCGGGTCGCGTTCGGCGCGGCGTACCAGATGGAGGCAGGATCACACCCATGGCTAATCCGTTCGTCAAGGGTTGGAAGTACCTCATGGCGCTTTTCAACTCGAAGATCGATGAGAAGGCCGATCCGAAGGTCCAGATTCAGCAGGCGATCGAGGATGCCCAGCGTCAGCACCAGGCCCTGTCCCAGCAGGCTGCGTCCGTCATCGGCAACCAGCGGCAGCTCGAGATGAAGCTCAACCGCCAGTTGGACGAGGTCGAGAAGCTCAACGCCAGTGCCCGTCAGGCCGTGCTCATGGCCGACCAGGCCACCGCCGCCGGCGACACCGAGAAGGCCATCCAGTACACGAACGCCGCCGAGGCGTTCGCGGCCCAGCTCGTGACCGCCGAGCAGTCCGTCGAGGACCTCAAGGTGCTGCACGACCAGTCGCTGCAGGCCGCGGCGCAGGCGAAGAAGGCCGTCGAGCAGAACGCGATGGCCCTGCAGCAGAAGGTCGCCGAGCGCACCAAGCTGCTCAGCCAGCTCGAGCAGGCGAAGATGCAGGAACGCGTCAGCGAGTCGCTGCGCTCGATGGACTCGACCCTGTCGGCTCCCGGCACCACCCCGAGCCTCGACGCCGTGCGCGAGAAGATCGAGCGGCGTTACGCCGACGCCCTGGGCTCGGCAGAGCTCGCCCAGAACTCGGTGCAGGGCCGCATGCTCGAGGTCCAGCAGGCGACGATCCAGATGGCCGGGCACAGCCGCCTCGAGCAGATCCGCGCATCGATGAAGGGCGAGGCGTTGCCCGGTGGTGCCGCCGGTACCTCCACGCCGGCCGTGAACACCGCGAAGGAACCGCCGGCTGCCGGGGCAGCGGGTACGCAGTAGTCGACAGTCGGATGTGATCCAGACATGAGCACTCCGGGCAACGGCCGGGTCGGGAACGTTCCCGTCCCGGCCGTTGCCGCGCTCAGGGAAGCCGCCGACGGTGTCGTCG
>NZ_JBMBTE010000176.1:0-7598 GCF_048897285.1 Rhodococcus sp. O3 | reverse complement strand
GGCCCTCGAGCAGCCGCAAACCCGCACCCCGCCGCCCGGCCCAGGCCGGACGTGCGGGGTCTCGCCGGACTGCGGCCACGACGTACACGACCGAATTCGGGTTCCGGAACCGGGTCGGGCGCGCCGCCATGTTCGGGGCACTCGGACTCACCGCCGCGATGTTGTTGTGGGTCCAGGTCGTACAGGCACCGAGTCTCACCGCGGAAGCGGCGAACCAGCGCACGACGCGTCTGGTCGAACCCGCCACCCGTGGGACCATCGCCGACCGCAACGGTGCCCCGTTGGCCTACACGATGGAAGCGAAGGCACTGACCTTCCAGCCGCAGCGCGTGCGCGCCGAACTCGACGAAGCCCATGCGAAGGACCCGTCGAAACCGGAAGCCGGCGAATACCTGAAGGGCGTTGCGAAGACGGTGCACGAAGCCCTGGGCGACGCGGCACCCGAGAAGGACGTTCTGGCGAAGCTCGAGAGCGACGAAACCTTCGTCTACCTCGCGCGCGGCGTCGATCCCGGGGTGGCCGCGGCGATCGTCGACGAATACGACAAGGTCGGCCTCGAACGCCAGGACATCCGCCTGTATCCGGGTGGGTCCCTCGGCGCGAACATCGTCGGTGCGACCGGCTGGGACGGTCACGGCCTGCTCGGCCTCGAATCGTCGATGGATTCGGTCCTGGCCGGCACCGACGGTTCGTCGACCTACGACCGGGGATCCGACGGAGCCGTGATCCCCGGTAGCTGGCGCGACCGTCAGGCCGCCGTCGACGGGTCGGCGGTCGAACTGACCATCGACTCCGACATCCAGTACTACGTCCAGCAGCAGGTGCAGCGCGCGAAGGAACTGTCGGAGGCGAAGAACGCGTCCGCGGTCGTCCTGGACGCGCAGACCGGCGAAGTGCTCGCAATGGCCAACGACGGCACGTTCAATCCGGCCGTCGGCATCGACAAGCAGCCCGACGCGCAGCTCGGCAACCTCGCGGTGAGTTCGCCGTTCGAACCCGGCTCGGTCAACAAGATCATCACCGCCGCGGCCGCCATCGAGGACGGGGCGACCACGCCCGACGAGGTGCTGCAGGTGCCCGGCTCGATCACGATGGCGGGCGTCAGCGTCAAGGACGCGTGGGACCACGGCGTCGTGCCGTACACGACCACCGGTGTCTTCGGGAAGTCCTCGAACGTGGGCACGCTGATGCTCGCCCAGCGGGTGGGGGAGGACCGTTTCGCACAGATGCTCGAGCTGTTCGGGCTCGGTCACCGCACCGACGTCGGATTGCCGGGCGAGTCCGACGGCCTGGTTCCCAGCCGGGAACAGTGGTCCGGCGGTACCTTCGCGAACCTGCCGATCGGGCAGGGCCTGTCGATGACGCTGCTGCAGATGGCCGGGATCTACCAGACCATCGCCAACGACGGCGAACGCATCGCACCGCGCATCGTCCGCGCGACGATCGCTCCCGACGGCACCCGAACCGAGACACCACGACCCGAACCGGTCCGGGTCGTCGGGGCGCAGACCGCCGCCACGGTCCGGGACATGTTCCGCTCCGTGGTGCAGGACGACACCGGCAACCAGCGCGGCACCGGCACACCCGCGGCGATCGAGGGCTACCAGATCAGCGGCAAGACCGGCACCGCCCAGCAGATCGACCAGAACTGCAAGTGCTATTCGAACTCCGAATACTGGATCACCTTCGCCGGGATCGCCCCGGCCGACGACCCGCGGTTCGTGATCGGGATCATGCTCGACGCACCGAAGCGCAGCGCCGACGGCAGCGGTGGTCAGTCCGCGGCACCGTTGTTCCACAACATCGCCGCATGGATGTTGCAGCGCGAGAACGTGCCGCTGTCGCCCGACCCGGGCAGCAAGCTGATCCTGCAGGTCGACTGAGCGGTGACCCTGTTCGAACGGCGGTGCCGGTGTCGGTAACGTGTCACGGCGGGAAGCGTCCCGTCACCGCGGACGAACAGCGACCGGCAGGCCGCTGCGGCAGAGCGAGAGGAACCTGGTGCCTGTGCCCCCGAGTCCGGATCCGTCCCCTCCCACGGAGGGGCTGAGACCCGAACATCCACCGGCGACTCGGCTCCGGGAGCTGGCAGACGCGGTCGGCGCCGACCACACGATCGTGGTCCCTGACGATTACGCGGGCACCGCCGATCCGGCGGACACCGTCACCGGCATCGACCTGCGCGCTCAGGCCGTGCAACCCGGCGACCTGTTCGCGGCGCTTCCCGGCGCCCACGCGCACGGCGCCCAGTTCACTGCGACCGCACTCGAACGCGGCGCGGTCGCGGTGCTCACCGATTCGGCGGGACGCGACCTCGTCGCCGCGACCGTCACCGCTCCCACGCCGGTCCTCGTGCACGACGACCCGCGGTCGGTGCTCGGTGCGGTGTCCGCCGCCGTGTACGGCCACCCCTCGCGCCGGATGCAGGTCATCGGCATCACCGGCACCTCCGGCAAGACCACCACCGCGTATCTCGTCGAAGCCGGGCTGGTCGCCGCCGGCCGGTCCACCGGGCTCGTCGGGACGGTCGAGACCCGCATCGCGGGCCGTCGCGTCCCCAGCGCGCTCACCACCCCCGAGGCACCGCAACTGCACGCGCTGTTCGCCACGATGCTCGAACGTGGCATCGACACCGTTGTGATGGAGGTGTCGAGCCACGCCCTGGCGCTCGGCCGGGTCGGCGGTGTCGGATTCGCGATCGGCGCGTTCACCAACCTGTCGCAGGACCACCTGGACTTCCACAAGGACCTCGACGACTACTTCGCCGCGAAGGCGCTGCTGTTCGCCGACGGGTCGCCGCACAGCGCGGCACGAGCCGTGGTGTGCGTCGACGACGAGTGGGGTGTCCGGATGGCCGAGATCGCTCGCGCCGCCCACCCGGGCCCTGCCGACCCGAGCGCTGTCGCCACCGTCGCCACGTCCCCGACCGCACCGGCCGCGGACTGGACCGCCACCGCGGCGACCGCCGAGACCGACGGCTCCCAGTGCTTCACTCTCACCGGACCCGACGGCACCGCGCACCGGGTACGGGTGCGGCTGCCCGGTCACTACAACATCGCCAACGCCGCGCTGGCCACCGCGGTGTGCGCCGCCGCCGGTGTCGACTCGGACACCGCCGCCGAGGGCATCGCGTCCGTTTCGGTCCCCGGGCGGGTCGAACTCGTCGACCGTGGCCAGGACTTCCTGGCCGTCGTCGACTACGCGCACAAACCGGCCGCGCTCGAAGCCGTCGTCGCCACCCTGCGGGGCCGCAGCAGCGGACGCATCGCGGTGGTCGTCGGTGCCGGAGGCGACCGCGACCGCGGCAAACGCGCCCTCATGGGCGCCGCCGCGGCCCGCGGCGCCGAACTCGTCGTCGTCACCGACGACAACCCGCGTACCGAGGATCCCGCGACCATCCGCGCAGCGTTGCTCGAGGGAGCCCGTTCGGTGCCGGACGCCGAACGCGGCGAGGTCCTCGAGATCGGCGACCGCGCCGCCGCGATCGACGCGGCGGTCCGCTGGGCCCGCCCCGGCGACATCGTGCTCGTCGCCGGCAAGGGACACGAGCGCGGCCAGGAGATCAACGGGGTCAAGTACCCCTTCGACGACCGGGAGGTGCTGGCGGACGCCCTCGAGCGCAGCCGGGCCCTGCGCCCGGCACACGCAGCCGACGAAACCGGCCGGACCGGCACGGGCGGCACCCGAGATGGAGGAACAGCATGATCCCGATGACCCTGGCCCGCATCGCGGAGGTCGTCGGTGGGACCCTGCACGACGTGGACGACCCGTCGACGGAGGTGACCGGCACCGTCGAGTTCGATTCGCGGCGGATCGGCCCGGGTGGGCTGTTCCTCGCGCTGCCCGGCGCCCGGTCCGACGGACACGACCATGCCGCTGCGGCCGTCGCCGCAGGTGCGGTCGCAGTGCTGGCCGCCCGGCCGGTCGGCGTCCCGGCGATCGTGGCGCCCCCGGTTCCGCAGACCGAGACCAACTCGCTCGCCTTCGAACACGACACCGACGGTTCCGGCGCAGCGGTCCTCGCGGCCCTCGGCCGGCTCGCGCGGGCCGTCGTCGACGACCTGACCGCCACCGGCCTGACCGTCGTGGGCGTCACCGGGTCCGCCGGCAAGACGTCCACCAAGGATCTGCTGGCTGCGGTGCTGGCGCCACTCGGCGAGGTCGTCGCACCACCCGGATCGTTCAACAACGAACTCGGCCACCCGTGGACGGCACTGCGCGCCACCCGCGACACCCGCTACCTGGTGCTCGAGATGTCGGCGCGCGGCCCCGGCCACATCGCGGCGCTGGCCGCGGTGGCACCGCCGCGCATCGGCGCCGTGCTCAACGTCGGCACCGCGCACCTCGGCGAATTCGGATCGCAGGAGGTCATCGCGCAGACCAAGGGCGAGCTCGTCGAGTCCTTGCCGTCGGCCGCCGACGGCGGTGTCGCGATCCTCAACGCCGACGACCCCCTGGTCGTGAAGATGGCCTCCCGCACGAATGCCCGCGTCGTCTTCGTCGGTAGCACTCCCGCGGCCACGGTGCGCGCCGAGAACGTGCACCTCGACGACTCGGCGCGCGCGTCGTTCACGCTCGTCGTCACCGATCCCGACGCCGAGGGTGGGCGGCGCAGCGCCGACGTCACGCTGGCCGTGCACGGCGAGCACCACGTCGGCAACGCGCTGACCGCCGCCGCGACCGCCCTCGAATGTGGCGCGACCCTCGAACAGATCGCGGCCGCGCTCGGCGGTGCCGCGCCCGTGTCGGCGCACCGCATGGCGGTGCGGACCCGCGCCGACGGTGTCACCGTCATCGACGACGCCTACAACGCCAACCCCGATTCGATGCGGGCCGCGCTCAAGGCGCTGGTGACCATGGCACGCGCCGGGGACACGCCACGACGGACGTTCGCGGTACTCGGCGAGATGGGGGAGCTGGGCGACGAGTCGGTCGTGGAACACGACCGCATCGGACGCCTCGCGGTGCGCCTCGACGTCACCCGGATCATCGCCGTCGGCGCGACGCGCCCGGTCCGCGGCCTCTTCCAGGGCGCGGTGATGGAAGGATCCTGGGGTGAGGAAGCCAGCCACGTTCCGGATGCGGACGCGGCGATCGCACTTCTCGAAGACGAACTCGAACCGGGCGACGTCGTCCTGGTGAAGGCGTCGCAGTCGGTCGGCCTGTGGTCGGTCGCGGACGCGGTTCTCGGTGCCGGAACCGGGAACACTGATTCTGCTGTGGAAACGGAGGCTGCACGGTGAGACAGATCCTTTTCGCTGCCGGCATCGCGCTGGCGGTGTCGATCCTGCTCACGCCGGTGCTGATCAAGGCGTTCACGCGGCAGGGCTTCGGCCAGGAGATCCGCGTCGAGGGGCCGCAGAGCCACCAGGCCAAGCGCGGCACCCCCACGATGGGTGGCGTCGCGATCCTCGCTGGCCTGTGGGCCGGGTACTGGGGATCACATCTGATCGGTCTCGGGTACGACGCGGAGGGCCCGACCGCATCCGGTCTGCTGGTGCTGGGCCTGACCACCGCGCTCGGCGGCGTCGGATTCCTCGACGACTTCATCAAGATCCGCAAGCAGCGCAATCTCGGACTGAACAAGACCGCCAAGCTGGTCGGCCAGCTGATCGCCGCGGTCGCGTTCGGCATCCTCGCGCTGCAGTTCCGCAACGACAGCGGCCTGACCCCCGGCAGCACGCACTTGTCCTACGTCCGCGACATCGCCACGGTGTCGATGGGCTCGGTTGTCTTCATCCTGTTCGTGTACCTGCTGGTCAGCGCCTGGTCGAACGCGGTGAACCTGACCGACGGCCTCGACGGTCTCGCGGCCGGCTCGATGAGCCTGGTACTCGGCGCCTACGTCATCATCACGTTCTGGCAGTACCGCAACTCGTGTGTCGCCGAACCGGGCAAGGGCTGCTACGACGTGCGCGACCCCCTCGATCTGGCTCTGCTGTGCGCCGCCGGCGCCGCGGCCTGCATCGGCTTCTTGTGGTGGAACGCGGCCCCGGCCAAGATCTTCATGGGGGACACCGGTTCGCTCGCGCTCGGCGGCATGCTCGCCGGCCTGTCGGTCACCACCCGCACCGAGCTGCTCATGGTCGTCATCGGTGCGCTGTTCGTCGCCGAGGCCGCCTCCGTGGTCATCCAGGTGGCCGTGTTCCGGTCCAGCCGCAGACGCGTGTTCCGGATGGCGCCGTTCCACCACCACTTCGAGCTCGGAGGCTGGGCCGAAACCACGGTCATCATCCGGTTCTGGCTACTCGCGGCCATCGCCTCGGCCGTCGGCATGGCCCTGTTCTACAGCGAATACCTAGCGGCGATCGGGGACTGACGCGGTGACGCACGAACTGGAATGGCTGCGCGGGACCCGGGTGCTCGTCGCGGGCGCCGGGATCTCCGGACGCGCCGTCATCACCCCGCTCACCGACCTCGGGGCGCACGTGACGGTCACCGACCGCAACGCCGAGGCCCTCGAGCGCTGCCGTGAACTCGGCGCCGACACCGTCGGTCTCGACGAACTCGTCGCCGAGGCCGAGGCACACCCGGAGACGCTGCGCCGGTTCGCGCTCGTCGTCACGAGCCCCGGGTTCGCGCCCGACGCCCCGCTGCTCTCGCACGCCGCCGGTGCCGCGGTCCCGATCTGGGGCGACGTCGAACTGTCCTGGCGGATCGACCGCGCCGAGATCTACGGCCCGCCCCGCCGCTGGCTCGTGGTGACCGGAACCAACGGCAAGACCACCACCACGATGATGCTGCACGCGATCCTCGAGGCCGCCGGGCTGGCGTCGGTGGCCTGCGGCAACATCGGCCTGCCGATCCTCGACGCGCTGCGGCGGACCGAGCCGCGCGCCGAGGTCCTCGCCGTCGAGCTGTCGTCGTTCCAGCTGCATTGGGCGCCGTCGGTGCAGCCCGAGGCGGGGGTCATTCTCAACATCGCCGAGGACCATCTCGACTGGCACGGTGGCATCGAGGGCTACATCGACGCGAAGGCCCGTGTGCTCACCGGCACCGTCGGGGTGCTCGGGCTCGACGATCCGATCGCCGGGGGACTGCGCGACCGGTCGCAGGCCGTCGTCACCATCGGATTCACCCTCGGCTACCCGCAGCGCGGGGAACTCGGGATCAGCGGAGACGTCCTGGTGGATCGCGCCTTCGCGGATTCCGCCGTGCTCGCGGCCGTCGCCGACGTCTCACCCGCCGGGCCCGCCGGGCTGTCCGACGCGCTGGCCGCCGCGGCGCTCGCCCGGTCGATCGACGTGCCGGAATCCTCGGTCCACGACGGCCTGCGCCGCCACCGGGTCGGGCCGCACCGCGCCGCGCCCGTCGGCACCGTCGACGGCGTCGAGTACGTCGACGATTCCAAGGCCACCAACCCACACGCGGCGCGCACGTCGCTGCTGGCGCGCGAGAGCGTGGTCTGGGTGGCCGGTGGGCTGCTCAAGGGCGCGCAGGTCGACGACCTCGTCGCGGAGGTTGCGCCGAGGCTGCGCGCGGTGGTGTTGATCGGCCGTGACGCCGACCGGATCGCCGAAGCACTGGCGCGACACGCCCCGCAGGTCCCCGTCGTCCGCGTCGACACGCGCGACGATGGATCGGTGAGCAGCCCCGAG
>NZ_JBMBTE010000175.1:0-7810 GCF_048897285.1 Rhodococcus sp. O3 | reverse complement strand
GCGGAACCCGATCAACACCGGGGTCCTGGGTGCCGGGTCGTCGGGCCACGGTGTGACGGCACCGTGCCAGCGCAGGTGCTCCCGGCCCGGGCCGTCGTCGCGGCCGGTCCACGACGGCGCCGGCACATCCGTCCGCAGGATCATTGCCGCATCCCGTCCTTCCACACGTGCGAGACGAGGTGCACACCGGGCCGGTACGCGAGATGCACGTGCGACGGGGCGTCGAGCGCGATCACATCCGCCCGGCAACCGGGCCGCAGCACGCCGATGTCGTCGCGGCGCAGTGCTCGTGCGCCGCCCGCGGTCGCTGCCCACACCGCCTCGTCGGGGCTCATGTGCATCTCTCGTACCGCCAGCGCGACACACAACGGCATGCTCGTCGTGTACGAGGTGCCGGGGTTGCAGTCGGTCGCCACCGCGACCGTCACACCGGCGTCCAGCAGTCGATGGGCATCGGGATACGCAGTCCGCGTGGAGAATTCGGCTCCCGGAAGCAGGGTCGCGACCGTGGTGCTGTCGGCCAGTGCCGCGATGTCGTCCGCGCTGGTGTGCGTGACGTGATCGACCGACGCCGCGCCCGTTTCGACGGCGAGCTGCACGCCGTCGCCCGGACCGAGCTGGTTGCCGTGCACCCGCGGGGCCAACCCCGCCGCGACACCGGCGGTGAGCACCGCGCGGCACTGGTCGGCGTCGAACGCGCCGCGCTCGCAGAACACGTCGATCCATTTCGCGTGGGGCGCGCACGCCGGGATCATCTCCTCGATCACCATGCGCACGTAGTCGTCTGCGCGGCCGTCGAATTCGGGCGGAGTGACGTGTGCGGCGAGCAGCGTCGTCTCCGGCGTGTGCGTCGCGGCCAGGCGCAGGCTGCGCAGTTCGTCGGCGACGGTCTGGCCGTATCCGGACTTGCATTCGATCGTCGTCGTCCCCGAGCGGCGGGCCTCGGCCACCAGCCGGGTCACGGTCGCGTCCAGCTCCGCGTCGGTCGCCGCGCGGGTGGCCGCGATCGTCGAGCGGATGCCTCCCGCGGTGTAGGGCTGCCCGGCCATCCGGGACGCGAACTCCTCGGCGCGGTCGCCGGCGAAGACCGGATGCGTGTGGCTGTCGACGAAACCGGGAAGTACCGCGCGACCGTCCAGTTCGCGTCGAACGACGTTGTCCGCGTGCGGTTCCCTTCCGCTACGGCCCACCCATTGCACGACACCGTCCCCGAGCAGGAGCGCCGCGTCGCGCAGCAGCCCCAGCCGGCCCGCACCGATGCCGGGATCGTTGGTGACGAGGACACCGATGCTGTCGAGCAGCGTCCACGAACCCGAGGTCACGACTCACCGCTCCTGCATGGGAATGCGCAGGCCGTGCCGGGCGGCGACCTCACCGGCCTTGTCGTAACCGGCGTCGACGTGCCGGAGCACGCCGGTCGCGGGGTCGTTGGTGAGCACCCGCTCGAGTTTGCGGGCGGCGAGGTCGGTGCCGTCGGCGACGCAGACCTGACCGGCGTGGATGGACCGGCCCATGCCGACGCCGCCGCCGTGGTGGATCGACACCCAGGTCGCCCCCGACGCGGTGTTGACCAGCGCGTTGAGCAGCGGCCAGTCGGCGATCGCGTCGGAGCCGTCGGCCATCGCCTCCGTCTCGCGGTAGGGCGACGCCACCGACCCGGCGTCCAGGTGGTCGCGGCCGATGACGATCGGCGCGGACACCTCACCGGAGGCCACCATCTCGTTGAATCGCAGGCCCGCCCGGTGCCGCTCGCCGTATCCGAGCCAGCAGATCCGCGCCGGCAGACCTTCGAACCGCACCTTCTCCCCGGCCAGGCGCAGCCACCGCGTCAGATGCGTGTTGTCCGGGAACAATTCGGCGATCGCCCGATCGGTCGCGGCGATGTCGGCGGGGTCGCCCGACAGTGCCGCCCACCGGAACGGGCCGCGCCCCTCCTCGAACAGTGGCCGGATGTAGGCGGGGACGAAGCCGGGGAAGGCGAACGCGCGGTCGTAGCCACCCTTGCGGGCCTCGTCGCGGATGGAATTGCCGTAGTCGAACACCTCGGCGCCGCGGTCGAGGAATCCGACCATCGCCTCGACGTGCCGCGCCATCGACGCGCGTGCCTGCTCGGTGAACCAGGCCGGGTCCTTCTCGCTCAGCCGGTGCCAGTCCTCGAGTTCCACCCCGAGTGGAAGGTAGGAGAGCGGGTCGTGCGCGGAGGTCTGATCCGTGACGATGTCGATCGGAGCGCCGCGCTCGAGAAGTCGCGGGAATGCGTCGGCGGCGTTGGCGACCACCCCGACCGACAACGGGGTGCGGGCCTCGCGCGCGGCGACCGCCAGTTCGAGTCCGGCGTCGAGGGTGTCGGCGCGCACGTCGAGATAGCCGTGGTCCAGGCGTCTTTCGATGCGAGCCGGGTCGACGTCGACGCACAGGGCGACACCGTCGTGCATCGTGATCGCCAGCGGTTGCGCGCCGCCCATTCCGCCGAGTCCCGCGGTGAGGGTGAGGGTGCCCGCGAGGGTGCCGCCGCTGTCCGGGTAGCGACCCGACGCGGCCAGTTTCCGCGCGACCGCCCCGAACGTCTCGTAGGTGCCCTGGAGGATGCCCTGCGAGCCGATGTAGATCCACGAACCTGCCGTCATCTGCCCGTACATGATGAGGCCGAGTGCCTCGAGCCGGCGGAACTCCTCCCAGTTCGCCCAGTCGCCGACCAGGTTCGAGTTCGCGATCAGCACCCGTGGAGCCCACTCGTGGGTGCGCAGGACCCCGACGGGCTTGCCCGACTGGACGAGCAGGGTCTCGTCGTCGGCGAGGGTCTCGAGCGCGGCGACGATCGCGTCGAACGCCGCCCAGCTGCGGGCCGCGCGCCCGGTGCCGCCGTAGACCACGAGATCGTCGGGGCGCTCGGCGACCTCCGGGTCCAGATTGTTCATCAGCATGCGCAGCGCGGCCTCCTGCTGCCAGCCGCGACAGTGCAGGTCGCGGCCGCGGGGAGCGCGGACGGGCCGGGCGCCGGACAGGTTCGTCATGATCACCTCGCGGTGTGCGGGCCTGTACCGATTACACCGCGCGGGTGCCGCGGTGCGGTGGCGAAGCGCCGATTCGACGTCCCGAGCGTTGTGCGCGCGATGAGTTCGGCCCGGCCCGCGGGTCTGAACAGGGGAGCACTGTCACCGGAGGAGGCTCACCGTGCGCACACTCGCCGTCACCCAGAACATCACCGTCGACGGATCGATCGAGATGCTCGGTGACTGGTTCGACCCGCAGGGGCAGGGTGAGGTCGACAGTTCGGATCTGCTCGACGAGCTGCACCGTCAGGACGCCGCGGCCGACGCGTTCCTGGTCGGCCGCCGCACGTTCGAGGACCTGCGCGGCTACTGGCCGCAGCTGACCGACGATCCGACGGGCATCGCCGACTATCTCGATCGGGTGCAGAAGTACGTCGTGTCCGCGACCGTGACGGACCCACAGTGGCAGAACACCACGATCCTTTCCGAGGACCCGATCGGGCGGATCCGGGCGCTGAAGGCGCAGCCCGGCCGCGACATCGTCACCACCGGCAGTATCACGTTGTGCCACGCCCTGATCGAGGCGGAACTCGTCGACGAATACCGGCTGTTCGTCTATCCGGTCGTGCAGGGCCGCGGTCGCCGGCTGTTTCCCGACGGGTATGAGCTGCCTCGATTGACGCTGCTCGACGCGAAGGCGTTCCGCAGCGGCATCACGTACTCGCGGTACGCGGTGCAGGACCGGTCTACCGGCGCTGCGTGACCCTCGGTTGCTTGACCATCGTCAAGAATGATGTTCTGATTTTCGGCAACAGCGTTCTCGTAGGGGTTTCACAGCAGGAGGTGGATGCGAGTGGACCTGGGTTCCGCGCGCCACGCATTCGTCACCGGCGGCGCCAGTGGTATCGGCAGGGGAATCGCCGAGGCGCTCGCCGACGCCGGGGTGTGTGTCACGATCGCCGACATCGACGGGGAGGCAACCGAAGAGGTCGTCGCCACCCGCCCGGACGACTTCGCCGGGCTCGCGCTCGACGTGCGCGACCGCGCGGCCTGGCGTGAGGCGAAGTCTCGGTCGGAAGCGGTGTTCGGGCCCGTCGACATCCTCGTCAACAACGCGGGAATCGGATTCAACGGCCGGGACTTCGCCGACCTGGACCCGGAGGTGTTCGACCGGATCATCGACATCGACCTGACGGGAGTGTTCAACGGGATCTCCACGTTCGCGGCCGACCTGCGCGCCCGCGGGCGGGGCCACATCGTCAACACCGCGTCCGTCATGGCACTGACCGCGGGAGCACCGGGCCGCGGAGCCTACAGTGCGGCCAAGAGCGCGGTCGTGGCGATGTCCGAAGCGCTGCGGCAGGAGATGGCGCCCCACGGGGTGGGGGTGTCGGTGCTGTGCCCCGGGCTGGTCCGGTCCAACCTCGACAGCACCACGACCCGGCTGGGCGGTCAGGTCGAGAACGTCGCGCACATCAAGGGCGACGGCAGCCTCGGCATGGATCCGGCGGAGGCCGGCGCGCGGGTGCTCGACGGCATCGCCCGCGACCTTCCGTACATCCTCACGCACCCGCACTATCTGTCCCACGTCGAGGCGCGGACGGATTCGCTCCGCCGGTGTTTCGCGGAGGCGGAATCCGCCCGTGTGCCTTGATGGCGCCCCTGACCGCCACTTCTGCACACCGGCAGCGAAGCTGCCCGGCTGCACGCATCAGTAGGATCGACGGTCGTCAGTTCTGCTTCGAAGGGGACCGAGAATGAGCACAAACGTCGAACAGCGTGAGTTCCAGGCCGAGGCCCGGCAGCTGCTGGACCTGATGATCCATTCGATCTACTCGAACAAGGACACGTTTCTGCGGGAACTCGTCTCCAACGCGTCCGACGCGCTGGACAAGCTGCGACTGGAGTCGTTCCACAACAAGGACCTGGAGGTCGACACCTCCGATCTGCACATCGACCTCGAGGTCGACAAGGACAAGCGGACCCTCACCGTCCGGGACAACGGCATCGGCATGTCCCGCCACGAAGTGATCGACCTCATCGGCACGCTCGCCAAATCCGGCACCGGGGAACTGCGCCGCAAGCTGAAGGAAGCCAAGGACGCCGCCGCGTCGGAGGAACTGATCGGCCAGTTCGGCATCGGCTTCTACTCGGCGTTCATGGTCGCCGACAACGTCACCCTGGTCACCCGCCGCGCGGGAGAGGAGGCCGGCACGCGCTGGGAATCCGGCGGCGAGTCGACCTACACGATCGCCACCGTCGAGGACGTGCCGCAGGGCACCTCCGTCACCCTGCACCTCAAGCCGGAGGACGCCGACGACCACCTCTTCGACTACACCTCCCCGAGCAAGCTGCGCGAGATCGTCAAGAAGTACTCGGACTTCATCGCCTGGCCGATCCGGATGGAGATCGAACGCACGAAGACCACTCCCGCCGAGGACGGCGGCGAACCCGTCGTCGAGACGGTCGTCGAAACCGAAACCCTCAACTCCGGCAAGGCCCTGTGGGCGCGTTCCCGGGAGGAGGTGTCCGACGAGGAGTACAAGGACTTCTACCGGCACGTCTCCCACGCCTGGGACGACCCGCTCGAGATCATCCCGATGAAGGCCGAGGGCACCTTCGAATACCAGGCGCTGCTGTTCCTTCCGTCGCACGCTCCGTTCGACCTGTTCATGCGCGAACGCAAGTCCGGCGTCCAGCTGTACGTCAAGCGGGTGTTCATCATGGACGACTGCGAAGAGCTGATGCCGGAGTACCTGCGCTTCGTCAAGGGTGTCGTCGACGCACAGGACCTCTCGCTCAACGTCTCTCGCGAGATCCTGCAGCAGGACCGCCAGATCAGGGCGATCCGGCGCCGGCTCACCAAGAAGGTGCTGTCCACGGTCAAGGACATGCTCGCCAACGACCGCGACAAGTACCGCACGTTCTGGGCGGAGTTCGGCCGCGTCGTCAAGGAAGGTCTGATCTCCGACACCGACAACCGCGAGACCCTGCTGGCGTTGTCCTCGTTCGACTCCACCGCGAGTGAGGACACCCAGACCACGCTCGCCGAGTACGTCGAGCGGATGAAGGAAGGGCAGGAGGACATCTTCTACCTGACCGGCGAGTCGCGGCAGCAGCTCGAGAACTCCCCGCACATGGAGGCGTTCCGCGCCAAGGGCATCGAGGTGCTGCTGCTCACCGACCCGGTCGACGAGATGTGGACGTCGTCCGTGCCGGAGTTCGAGGGCAAGGCGCTGCGCTCGATCGCCAAGGGTGAGGTGGACCTCGGCAGCGAGGACGAGAAGAAGGCCGCCGAAGCGGAACGCGAGGAGAAGGAGAAGGACTTCGCGGACCTGCTCGAGTGGCTGAAGAACACGCTCGACGAGCACATCAAGGAGGTGCGCCTGTCGTCACGGCTGACGACGTCCCCGGCGTGCATCGTCGGCGACACGTTCAGCATGTCGCCCGCCCTCGAGCGCATGTACCGGGCCTCGGGCCAGGCGCTGCCTCCGATGAAACGGATCCTCGAGCTGAACCCCGACCATCCGTTGGTGACCGGCCTGCGTACCGCGCATGCGCAGCGCAGCGACGATCCGGCGCTCGCCGAGACCGCCGAATTGCTGTACGGCACCGCGGTGCTCGCCGAGGGCGGCGAACTCGACGACCCGGCTCGCTTCGCGCGGCTGCTCGCCGACAAGCTCGCCCGCAGCCTGTAGCGCGGCGCGGGGCCGATAAGCTCGGCGTCATGAGCGGCGTGGACGGGGTTCTGTTCGACATCGAAGGCGTGATCGTTCTGTCGTGGGACCCCGTCCCCGGCGCCGCGGACGTCCTCGCGGGTCTGCGCGACCGCGGCCTCGCGCGCGCGTTCCTCACCAACACGACCTCCCGCACCCGCGCCGAGATCGCGAGCCGGCTCACCGAACTGGGCATGCCCGTCGACGAGTCGGAGATCGTCACCGCCGCCTCCCTCACCGCCGAATACCTGCGGCAGACCTATCCCGGTCGCCGGTGCTGGCTGCTCAACCACGGCGACGTCGACGCGGATCTCGCCGGTGTCGTCCGCGACGACGACGATCCGGAGGTCGTCGTCCTCGGCGGTGCCGGGCCCGAGTTCACGCACCGGGCGCTGAGCCGGGTCGCGGAACTGATGCTCGACGGGGTGCCCGTCGTCGCGATGCACCGGGCCGGCGCGTGGCAGGCGTCGGACGGTCTGCGCATCGACACCGGCACCTACCTGGCGGGTCTCGAGGAGCTGTCGGGTCGCACCGTCGTCGCGGTCGGGAAGCCGTCCATGCAGGGTTTCCTCGAGGCCGCCGAGTTGATGGGCACCGACGCGGACCGCGTCGTCGTGGTCGGCGACGACCTGGGCGCCGAGGTGATCCCCGGGCAGCGGCTCGGGATGACCGGGGTGCTCGTGCGTACGGGCAAGTTCCGCCAGTCGGTGCTCGACCTGGCCGTCGACCGGCCCGATCACGTCATCGATTCGATCGCCGATCTCCCGGCTCTGCTCGACCGGCTGTAGCTGCCGCCGACGGCGTCGGATGCTGTGACCCATCCCACTCGGACGGGTCCTTTCGGGACGGGATACGCTCGCGCCCCGGGGGTCTCTCCTCCGGTATCCGATCAGTCTCGAACCAGTTCTCGAGGAGCTGCCTTGATCATTCGTTCCTTCCGCTCCGTTCGTTCCGGCCGTCGCGCGGCGCGTGCCGGTGTGGTCGCCGCCCTGGGCGTGGCGGCGGCGTCCCTGCTCGGAGTGGGTACCGCGACGGCTGCGCCGGTGACCTGTGTGTCGCCGCCGTCGGAGAATCAGATCCTCGTGTCGGACACCGCGAGCT
>NZ_JBMBTE010000174.1:0-7810 GCF_048897285.1 Rhodococcus sp. O3 | reverse complement strand
CAGGCCCAGACCAACCGCAACAACACCTGCAACCGTGTCAAGGAACTGCGGCCGGCAGGGAAGGACTGCGACGAATACCCCTTCGCGTCGACCTATCAGGGAGGATCTGTTCCCGGAACCAGAACATGGGAAGGAAGTGAAGTAGCACTCCCCAACATTCCGGTCTTGGATCCCGCTGACCCTGACAATCTAGGTGCACCCGGCACCAGCATGAGCTACATCAGCAGCCGATCGAACCGCAGCGGTGGTGGAGTGCTGAACTGGTTCTACCGCAAGAACAGAATCCTGGACAACGAACGCTTCTACGTGCGCGGGAGCTAACGTGCCCCACTGAGTGGCTGTTCACTCAAGGCAATCTCTACAACACCATCCATCGAGAAGGGTTCCGTGCGATGCAATCCGAAGGCACCGTCAACGTCGATCACCACCAGTTCATCTTCGGCGAACTGTATGTCGATACCACCGAGCCGGAATCGCACGGGACCCTGATCGACGCCGGGCAACGGTTCGTCTCGTTCTACACCGGTATCGCGTACGGACCGGTTCGAGTGCGGGTCGAGCTGCACGAGCGGACGCCCGATGATGACCGAACACAGGATTGGGAGGTGGTAGAGGAAACTACCATCGAGGCCGAGACCGAGATGCGCTTGGCTGCGATCGACGGGACGATCGTCGCCTCGGTCGGCTCGGTTGCTCCCGGGAACTACATGCTGCGAGCCCATGCCCGCGGACGTGACAATGCGTACGGCCAAGACGTTTCGCAACCCTGCGAGGATTACTTGATCGTGCTGTGGCCCACCGATCAGCTTGCTGCCGGGGTACGCACATTGCGCAAGACCGACATCGCATGGTCACCATCGACGCAGGTCGACGAATCCAGCCTGTCTACCGAGTACGTCTATATCCGCGACGAGTCCGGTGCTGTGCTGACCGTTCCACCACAGAGCCCCGAAGCGGGGGCGGTACGGACACAGATGAAGCAGTTCGGCGGCAGACCTCTCACCCCGGCACTCGAAGCAGTGTATTCGAGCCGCAATGTCGCCGGTCTCGACCGCGAGCTGATCGATTGGGTCGAAGCAACCGACGAGGACCAACGGTGGGCTTTCGCCCGGTGGTGTGTGCGCCGGGCTTGGGAGCGGGCGGGGATCGCTGACCTCGAGTGGTGGCAGGCCGTACTCGAGGACATGGACGCCGGCACGATTGGTCATCCCGATTTCATTGCCAGCAACGCTGCCCGCAACCGCCTTGATGCCGATCCACGTATCAGGCGCACCATCGTGTCAGGGCTGCCGGCTAAACACGAGATGGTCCAGCAGTACATGGCGCTGTTGACCTATACCCGCAGCATGTATCCCGGGGTGGGTTCGCTCGAGGCGGCTATCGAAGCGTTCTGGGGTGCGGCGCGCACCTACGGGATGGACTATCTCGAACTTACCGCGGCCGCGCACCGGGAGTTTCTCGACAGATAGAACTGCTGGCAGGTCGCTCAACGTCGACACCCGCGCCGGTTCGCTGCTTGGTTGTGCCGCCGAGTATTCCGCCTCGGCGGGTGGTTCGCGTCCCCTGTGGTCCTCTGTCAATGCGATGGTCGTGGATGTCGTCGACGCTATCCGGGTGCGAGGCACATTCCATAGAATGGGCGAATCGGCGAGGGTCGGAGGGGTGTGCGTTCGGACATTGACGAGCTCCGTCGCCTTGCCCGTGATCCGTCGATCTGTAGCGGTGTTTTCTTTCAGTCTTGGCCGTATCTCAACATATGTCGAGATGCAGCGAAGATGAGCGAGATGGGCGGGGCAGATTAACTGGGCCGACCGCAGCTTTATAAAGCTTCTGAGCTGCGGTTTCCCGGAATGAAACCTTGACTGGCGCCTCGTCTCACCGAGACTCTGTCAGTCTGTAGCGGCGTGTCCTGTCAATCTTCACTGCATCTCGACAACAGCAGTCCCGTGAACGACGACGGCCGGACGTCGAGTCGGTCCGTTGCATACGAACCGATCCGACATCCGGCCACCGGAAGCGGAGAAAGCTGTCAGGCGCGAACCGACAGGCCCACCTTCTGGAATTCCTTGAGGTCCGAGTAACCGGACTTCGCCATCGCCCGGCGCAGCCCGCCGACGAGGTTCAGCGAACCGTACGGATCGTCCGACGGCCCGCTCAGCACCCGGTCCAGGCCGGGACGCTCGTCGTCGACCTCGACCTGCAACACGGACCCACGCGGCATGGACGGGTGAGCCGCGACGGACGGCCAGTACCAGCCGCGGCCGGGCGCCTCGGCGGACACCGCCAGCGGCGCACCGAGCACGGCCGCGTCGGCACCGCACGCGATGGCCTTCGCCAGGTCACCGGCGGTCTCGATGTCACCGTCCGCGATGACGTGCACGTAGCGGCCACCGGTTTCGTCCAGGTAGTCGCGACGGGCCGCGGCAGCGTCCGCGATCGCGGTGGCCATCGGGATCCCGATTCCGAGGGCGCTGCTGGTCGTCGTGGCACCGGCCGTCGAGCCGTAGCCGACGATGACACCGGCCGCGCCGGTACGCATCAGGTGCAGAGCCGTGCGGTGATCGCTCACACCACCGGCCACGACCGGCACGTCCAGCTCGGAGATGAACGTCTTGAGGTTGAGCGGCTCGTCCTCGCCGTGCGCGACGTGCTCGGCGGAGATGATCGTGCCCTGGATGACGAGCAGGTCGATGCCCGCCTTGATCAGGTCGGGGGTCAGGGCACGCGCATTCTGGGGGCTGACCCGCACCGCCGTCGTCACGCCCGCGTCTCGCACCTCGCCGACCGCCGCGGCGAGCAGCTCGGGTCGCAGCGGAGCCGCGTGCAGCTTCTGCAGGTAGGCCACCGCGGCGCTGGGGTCCGGGTTCGTTTCGGCGAGCTCGACGAGCTTGGTGATCTCCGACTCGACGTCCTCGTGCCGGCCCCACAGACCTTCACCGTTGATGACGCCCAGACCGCCGGCCTTGCCGAGTTCGACGGCGAACTTCGGCGAGACCAGCGCGTCGGTGGGATGCGCGAGCACCGGGATGTCGAATCGGTAGGCATCGATCTGCCAGGCCGTCGACACCTCCTTGGAAGACCGCGTCCGGCGGGACGGCACG
This sequence comes from Rhodococcus sp. O3, assembly GCF_048897285.1. Classification (NCBI taxonomy): domain Bacteria; kingdom Bacillati; phylum Actinomycetota; class Actinomycetes; order Mycobacteriales; family Nocardiaceae; genus Rhodococcus; species Rhodococcus sp. O3. The sequence goes on along the minus strand of NZ_JBMBTE010000174.1, from coordinate 4,709 downwards.
ATGTCGATGTCGTCCAGCTCGTAGGTGCGCCGGGCGGTGCGGCCCATGCCGATTTCAACGAGGTCGCGCACGCGCGCCCCTTTCTCGTGTGAGGCCGGTTCTCCCCTCGCGGGCGAGACGGGAGAACCGACCGGCGTGATTCGAACGTGCGGCTAGCGGGCCGCGTAGTTCGGTGCCTCCGCGGTGATCGTGATGTCGTGCGGGTGGCTCTCCTTGAGCCCTGCAGCGGTGATCTGCACGAACTGCGCCGACTGCAGCTGCTCGATCGTGGCCGCACCGGTGTATCCCATCGCCGCCCGCAGGCCGCCGATGAGCTGGTGGGTGACCTGCTGCAGCGGGCCTCGGAACGGGACCCGGCCCTCGATGCCCTCGGGGACCAGCTTGTCCTCGGAGAGGACGTCGTCCTGGAAGTACCGGTCCTTCGAATACGACTTGGCCTCGCCACGCGACTGCATCGCGCCCAGCGAACCCATTCCGCGGTAGCTCTTGAACTGCTTGCCGTTGACGAGGATCAGCTCACCGGGGGACTCGGCCGTGCCGGCGAGCAGCGAACCGAGCATCGCCGTCGACGCACCGGCCGCGAGGGCCTTCGCAACGTCGCCGGAGAACTGCAGGCCACCGTCGGCGATCACGGGGATGCCGTGCGGTGTGGCCGCGGCGGTGGCCTCCAGGATCGCGGTGATCTGAGGTGCACCGACACCGGCGATGACGCGGGTGGTGCAGATCGAGCCGGGTCCGACACCGACCTTGACCGCGTCGACGCCCGCCTCGATGAGGGCGGCCGCCCCGGCGCGGGTCGCGACGTTGCCGCCGATGATCTGGACGCGATCGCCGACCTCCGCCTTGAGCTTGGAGATCATCGACAGCACGCCCGCCGAGTGACCGTGGGCACTGTCGACGACGAGAACGTCGACGCCGGCGTCCGTCAGCAGCATCGCGCGGGTCCACGAGTCTTCGCCGACACCGACCGCCGCGCCGACCAGGAGGCGGCCGTCGCGGTCCTTGGTGGCGTTCGGGTGCTGCTCGGTCTTGACGAAGTCCTTGACGGTGATGAGTCCGGTGAGCTTGCCCTGTCCGTCGACGATCGGGAGCTTCTCGATCTTGTGACGGCGCAGCAGCCCCAGCGCGGCCTCGGCACTGACACCTTCGCGTGCGGTGACGAGCGGTGCCTTGGTCATGACCTCGGCGACCGGCCGGTTCTGATCGACCTCGAACCGCATGTCGCGGTTGGTGATGATGCCGACGAGCAGGCCGTCGTCGTCGGTGACCGGCAGACCCGAGATCCGGAAGCGGGCGCACTTGGCGTCCACCTCGGCGAGGGTGTCGGTCGGCTTGCAGGTGACCGGGTCGGTGACCATGCCGGCCTCGGAACGCTTGACGGTCTCGACCTGCGCTGCCTGGACCTCAGCGGACATGTTGCGGTGCAGCACACCCATGCCGCCGGCACGGGCCATGGCGATCGCCATTCGCGACTCGGTGACGGTGTCCATCGCGGAACTGACCAGCGGGATGCGCAGGCGGATCTCGCGCGTCAACTGGCTCGACGTGTCCACCTGACTCGGGACGACATCGGACGCCGCGGGGAGCAGCAGCACGTCGTCGAAGGTCAGGCCCAGCATCGCGACCTTGTTCGGGTCGTCGCCGCCGGTGTGCACGTGCCCTCCGGTACTACTCATGCGGTTCGGACCCTCCATGCCAGTCGATACGGTGCGGGTCCGGACGAGTTCCGGCCCGACAGGTTCTGAGCGTGAAACGACGCTGTCGCGGACGACGGAGCGGCGACGAGGCGCCGGCGTCGTGAGCAGCAATGTCGTGACCAACAATGTCGTGAGCGGTACGAATATTCCCCGGGCGATCCGAGGCAGCCGGTACGCTCACCTCCCCATCGTATCGTTTGCCGCAATCGGTACTGCCGCAGCCCGCACCCCGTTGCCCAGGGCCGGCAGGCCCGGTCCACGAGGACCGCAGGGCCCTGTCGGTCGGCGTGTCCACCGCTACGGCTGGCGCAGACCCCACCGCACTGCGTACCGTGGGTGTCGTGCGTGATCAGTTACCTCCGGGTCTTCCACCGGACCCCTTCGCCGGAGATCCCGACGACCCGTCGGCCGCGCTGGACGCGATCGAGCCGGGTCAGCCGCTGGACCCCTCGGAGCGGTTGGCGGTCGAAGAGGACCTTGCGGACCTCGCCGTCTACGAGGCATTGCTGGCCCCGCGTGGGGTCCGCGGTCTCGTCGTGTGCTGCGAGGACTGCCACCAGGACCACTACCACGACTGGGACATGCTGCGCGCGAATCTGCTGCAGCTCCTCGTGGACGGAACGGTCCGACCGCACGAACCCGCATACGATCCCTCGCCCGAGGCGTACGTGACGTGGGACTACTGCCGCGGGTATGCGGATGCGTCGATGAACGAGGCGCTTCCGGCGGACCCGTACGGCTTCGATTCCTGAACACGGCACCGAACACGACGAAACGCGGCGCCGGCACACCCGAGAGTGTGGCCGGCGCCGCGTTTCACGTCGGGGTGACCGTCAGGGCACTTCCGTGGTCTCTTCCAATCGTGTACGCGGTGTATCCACCGGCGCGCTGATCGATTGCTGCTCGAGAGACGACGTCGTCGATGCCGAAGCGGACGCGGTCGTGGTGGGCGGATTCGTGGTGGACGGCGTCTGCGGCTGCGTGCTCGGCTCGGTAGTCGGCTGCGGCTGCGGCTGCGTGGTCGTCGGGCGGGTGCTCGGCTCGACCGGCGGTACCGACGGCTGCGTCGTCGGCTGGTTCAGGATTGTCGGATCGGGCGACGAGGACGGGGACGGGGACGGTTGCGTCGCGGCGTCCGACGGGGTGCCCGACGGTGTTCCCGAGCCGGTCGTGCCGGGGGTTTCCGGAAGCACCGCGGCGTCCGACTGCGGGACCGTCGCCGGGGGCACCGGCGCAGGGACCGGGGCCGGAACCGGAGCCGGGATCGGCAGACCGGGCAGCGGGACCGGCACGAGCTTGCTCAGTTCGTCCGACAGTCGTTGCAGCCAGTCGCCCAGTTCGTCCCGTTGACCGGCGTCGACGACATCGCTGGATCGGACCTGCGCCGATTCGAGCAGTTGCTTGGCGACCTCGGTGTCGCCGGCGGCGAGCGCACGCTCCGCCTGCTCGAGACTCGATGTCGTATCGATCCGCGCGACGGTGCTCTGCGCCTGCTCGCTGAAAACGACTTCCTTGACGCCCCAGAGTGGGTCACCCGGTTCGGCGCCGTAGGACACGGCCGCCGCACCGCCGACTGCTATCGCGACGAGGGCAGCGGCTCCGGCGATGGGACGCAGCAGGCGAAGCTGGGTGCGGGAGCGTGCTCGACCGGCCGCCTCCGCATCGCGGGCATCGATTTCTCGATGGACCGCGGCGACGATCTCGTCGAGCTCGGGGCCGGCCGGTAACGGCTCGGAGAGGATCTCCGCGCGCCATCCCGCCAGCAGCGTGGCAAGTTCGTACTCTTCGTCCGATTCCGTCGTTACCGGACCGTCACCGGAGATCGCGTCGATGAGGGCATCATCACGACGCACTGCCGCGATGTCCACCGGGGTGCCGTCGTCGGCGAGATCAGCGTGGAAGTCGTTGTCACCGCGCTTCCTACCCATTCCTCTCACCTGCTCTCGTCACTTCCTTCTTGAGTCTGGCGATGGCTCGGTGTTGAGCCACTCGAACGGCCCCCGCCGTACTTCCAACTGCGGCTGCCGTCTCCTCCGCCGACAACCCCACCACCAACCGCATGATCAGGATCTCGCGTTGCTTCTCCGGGAGCGTGCCGAGCAGGTCTTTCATCTGCCGGCTCGTCTCCGCGTTGAGCGCATGTTCTTCCGGGCTGTCTTCCAGCGACATCACTTCGGGAACGTCAGCGACCGGGTCCGACCGATTACGGGCGGTACTCCGATGCGCGTCGGCGACCTTGTGCGCTGCGATCCCGTAGACGAACGCCATGAAGGGACGTCCTTGGTCCTGGTATCGCGGCAGCGCCGTCATCACAGCCAGGCATACCTCCTGCGCCACGTCGTCCGCGGAGTGCTGGCCGCGCTCCGCAGACCCGACCCTTGCCCGGCAGTACCGCACGACCATGGGCCGGATGCTTGCGAGAACCTGGGCGAGGGCAGCCCGATCGCCTTGCGAAGCCGCAGCGACTGCCGAGTCCAACTCCTCACCCATAACAGTCATCGATTGCGTATGTCCTGGTGTTACAAGTGGCACGTCCCCGCCCGGGAGTGCTTCCACTGACGGTGGAACTCCACCAGCCTAACGACATGCCCGGACAACTCCGATTCGCCCTGGCAGAACTAGTTTCGGATCGTTGCGAAGCGGCCGCCGCGACAGGTCACGACCTGGGCACATTCGTCCCGCACGTGATCTGCGCCGGGCACAGCACCGATACCGTGTGCCAGCATCGCCGCCGCCCAGCGCAGCGGCACCAGACCGTGTTCCGCGCAACGCTCGGACACGTCGGCAACGAGGACACGCGCCGGTCCGAGGTCGGGGTCGCCGGTCGCCGACGCCGCGCGCAGCAGGTCGGATTTCACCCGGTGCCGCACGGACGGGCTCAGATCGGCCCGCGCGGAGGCCTGCGCGGAGTGCTGCTTCGCAGTCGCGAAATCACCCGAGGCCAGCGCAGTTTCCGCCGTCACCCAGTGCAGCCTGATCCGCTGCCGCCAGAGGGCCGTGCCTTTTTCCGCC
>NZ_JBMBTE010000173.1:0-7884 GCF_048897285.1 Rhodococcus sp. O3 | reverse complement strand
GGTATTCGCGCTCGAGCCGTTCGAGGGTGCGCAGGTCCGCGGCCCGGTTCGGTTCCGGCGCAGTGTGTTCCACCGCGGCGGTGTAGAGGGAGGCGACGCGGCCGACCATCGTCGCGGCACCGTGCCCGTCGAGGGCGATGTGGTGGATGCGGCTGTACCACAGGTAGTGCTCGTCACCGACCCGCAGCAGCGTCGACTCGCACAGGTGGTCGCGCTCGAAGTTCACCGGGGCCGTGTAGTTCGCGTGCATCCAGGACTGCGCGGCGGTCAGCGGGTCGGGTTCGGCGCGGAAGTCGTGGAAGCCCATCTCCGCCTCGGCCGGCGGGTCGACCACCTGGTGCGGCTCGCCGTCGATCTCCACGATGCGCAGGAACACCGACTGGAACTCGTGTGCGGCGCGCATCGCGACCTCGCGGAACAGCTCGACGTCGAGCGGCCCCCGGATGTCGAGATACTGGGCGATGCAGATCGGCACATCGGGTGCGAGGTGCTGCGCGAACCACAGTCCGTGCTGGGCGGCCGAGAGTGGGAACGGCTCGTGGACGGTGGTCGACGCGGCGCGGTCCATCGATTCACAACCCCTGGAGTGCTGGCGCCGCGGGGTGCGCGGCGGGCGGTGGATTCTTCGGTTCGCCGGTGCGAATCCGGCTTCTCCACCGTGCCGCGGCGGGGCCACGGCGTTAACACACCCAAGGGGTGAGGGTGTGACACCTCGTGTGCCTCAGTGGCGGCCAGGGCCGCCAGAAAGGCACACGGGCGCGTCAGCGCCGAATGGACGCTGCCGCGTCAGCGCCGGGCGATGCCTCGGCCGAGCCGTTCGATCCGTTCGACACCGGACGCACCAACGCCGGCCGCCCGGTCACCGATCGCCTTGGCGCTGCCACCGATCGCCTCACCGAGCGCACCGCCCACGATGCGGACAGGGCGGGAGATCTCGTCGAGTGCCTCCGCGACGGCGGGATCCTCGTCGTCGAGCCATCCGGCGGCATCGGCCCGGCACGCCGCGCGGAAGTCGTCGAGGTCCTCGCGCAGATCCACCAGGTTCTTCACGGTGCGGGTCGACGACAGCCGCTTCACCAGCTCGAGCGTGGTGCCCTGGGCGAACCGCGCCAGCGCGCGGCGGGCCCGGCGCAACAGTTCGCCGTCGCGGTCGAGGTGCTCGGCGAGCAGACCGCGGGCCTGCCCGATCGCTTCGGGCAGAGCGCCGGGTTCGGGGGTGCGCAGGTGCTCGAGGCGCAGCCGGTGCCACAGGTTCAGCGAGTCCTCGACGAGAACGAGCAGCTGCAGGGTCTCGCCGAGTCGCTGCGCCGGGTCGAGGCCGCCGGCTTCGGCAACGTCGGCCTCGTCGAGAACCGCGGTCGCGTGGTCACGCAAGCGCGTGACGGCGGTGGCGAGCGGCGCACCGAGGTCGGCCACCGCGTCCCATTCCCGCGCCGGGAGCGCACCGGTCTGGTCGACGATCGCCACGGCCCGGGTCAGCGCATTGTGGTGGGCGACGACGTCACCGAGGGCGGGGGCGTCGGCCAGTTCGAGGAGCTGCTCGACGGTGCTCGACCCGGTCCCGGCCGGTCCGGCGGACACCCGGGCCACCGCGGCCTCCACCGACGAGACGGCGGCGCGCAGCGCACGGACGATCGCGTCGAGGGACCCTGCTCCGGCGGGCGCGACGTCGGGAGCCGCGGGGTTCGGTTCGTCGGTCATGGTGTCCATGGTGCTACGTCCGGTTTCCGGACGCACGCGGGACCCGGCGGTCACCGGCACCACCGAGCCGTCAGTTCCGGATCCGCACCCACGCGTCCTCGAGGAGCGCCACGAGGTCGATCTCGCGGCGGGCCCGGTACGCGCTCAGGACGCGGCGCGGGCGGGTTTCGTCCTCGAGTCCGATCGCGGCGGCGAGCGCGGCGGCCATGCCCTCCTCCGGCACGATCTCCGGCGTCGAATGCCCGACCAGCGCCAGCGCCTTGCGCAGCGGTTCGGCGTTGTCGGCGACCGTGCGCAACGGCACCACGTCGAAATGTCCGTCGGGGTGGAACTCGAGGAACACCTCGTTGTCCTCCTCGACTCCGAGATCCTCGAGGAATCGCCGGATCGTGCCGAGCTGCGGGGTCGCGCCGGACCACCGCATCACCTGCGTCCCCAGCCGGGAATCGAGCACCAGGTCCCCTCCGGGCGGGCATCCGACGATCCCGGCCACGGCGGACGGAACCGGGAAGTCGGCGCCACGCAGGTGGTCGCGGGTGGCGGTGATACGCAGCCGGGAGACGTCGCCGAGCCGGTAGAGCCGGCGTGTGCGCTGCGGCGACCGCACCGCGACGTGGGTGCGCACCCGTCGCCGGACGCGGCTGCCGACGACCTCGAAGTCGCCGCTGTCCGCGAAGATCCGGGCGGCGGCCTCCGTGATCGGGAACCGCTCGGTCAGGGCGGCGGCCAGCGCGGCGGCGTCGGCGGACCCGCCGGCCCCGTCGACGATCCGAGCGATGCGGGCACGGACCGCCCCCGGGATGTCGGTCTCCCACCGCGCGAGCGACCACAGTCCGGATTCGGAGACGGCGAACCGTTCGTCGTCCGCGAGCTCACCGATGACGGTCGCGGTGTCGTGGGTGGTGTCCATGCGCGCGACGAGGGCGGCGGCGGGCATCGGGTCGCCGAGGATCTCGAGCACCTGAGCCGCGCGATCGGCGAGGCTGTCCTGGCGAGTAAGGATCCGGCCGTCGATCACCGGCAATCCGCAGTGCCGCAGCCACGCGGTCAGTTCGCCGGCGGGCAGATTCCACAGGGCCCCGACGGCGGCGAGTTCGACGACCCCGTTCTCGGATTCGAACTCGGCGAGCAGGGCGCGTGTCTGCCGCTCCGCCTCGGGCAGGTTCGGGACCGCAACCCAGCCGTCCGCGACTTCGAAGCGGTCGTCGAGACGGTTCAGCACCCGGCCGAGCGGAACGTCGAGACCGGGAACCTGCCGGGACAGGGCCGGGGACAGCGCCAGGATCCGGTCGAGCGAGGCGACGGGTCGCACGTGCACGCGCAGCGCGGCGAGCAGGTCCCCGACCGCCGTGCCGAACGGGAACGTGGACGGGGCGGACGGATCGGCGGGAACATCGTCGAGGACCCGCTGCCGCAGGTTCTCCCGTTCCGGCGCGGACAGGGCCGCGACGTAGCCGCCGAGTTCGGCGATCGGATCGTGCGGTTGGGCCAGCGGCAGGTCGCGGGCGGTCAGGGCGGTGATGCGCGCTGCGACCTCCTGGATCTCCTCGGGGGCGCCGTCCTCGAGTTCGACGCGCAGCAGCGGCCGGGCGCCCTGTCCGCGCAACGTTCGCCAGCGGGCCAGCTCAGCGAGATCGGAGACGAGCAGGTCGAGTGCGGGCACGTTCGATCCGGTGGGCGCGCCTTCCGGTCGGAGCAAAATGCCCGGATCGCGCAGGATCGCGAGGACCATCGCCGCACACACGATCTCGTGCACGGTGGCGGGTCCGGCGCCGCGCACCGCGAACAGGTCGGACGGGCTGCGGTCGAGCAGCGCGGCCGTGGTCGCGACATCCGGCAGGCGGTCGACGATCGTGGCTGCGGCGGTGCCCAGGTCCAGCGCGCCGACCGGCACGTCGATCCGGTCGGCGAGCCCGGCGGACAGCGGCGTGTCCGGATGTTCGGTGACGTAGATGTGAGCGAGGGCCGCGCAGACCGCAGGAACATCGGCCGAGGCGGCCGTCTCGGCCGGCGACTGTTTCTCCCACCAGCGGTCGCCGGGAGCGAGTTCGGACAGGGCCGCGGCGCGTCCGGATCCGTACCGGTCGAGCCACGGCATCAGATCGAGCCAGCGGCGCTCCCCGAGTTCGTTGTCGGACAACGCAATGGACCACAGCGACACGACCGGCTGCTCCTCTTCGACGCTCGGCGGGATATCACGAACCACGGACCCCCCACCGCCGCGGTCACCCACGAGAGGAAACCGCCCGGTCGACTCTACCGGTGCGCCACCGCACAGGCTCGTGACGGGGCCGAGCGGCGCGGGACGGCCCGACAATTCGCCCGGATCGGCGCCCTCCCGGCGGTAACGTTGACGGTGTCGGGACGTTCCACCGAGGTTCACCTCGAGCGAGGAGTTCCGGATGCGACGGCCACATCGCGCGACCCCGGTACTGTCGGCCGGATCGCTGTTGACCACAGTCCTCGTCACGGTGTGGCTCCTGCTGACCGCCGGCCCGGCGACCGCGTCTCCGGTGTCCGGGTTCCCCCTTCCGGTACCGCCGCGCGTGACGCTCGACGACCTGCTGCCGACACCGATCACCGACGACGAGTTCTTCGCGCGACCTGCGGATCTCGACGCCTACCCGCCGGGCACGGTGCTGCGGGAACGTGCGGTGCGGATGCGGGCGCTGCCGGCGGCGGTCGTCCCCCACACCGCACGGCAGTTCCTGGTGCGCTCGACCGATTCGGCGGGACGGCCGATCCCGGTGACGGCGACACTCGTGCTGCCCGACGCCCCGTGGCCGGACGGGCCGCGGCCTGTTGTCGTCTACAACATGGCGATCGATTCGCTCGGCACCCGCTGCACCCCGTCGTATCGGGTGGTACACGATGCCGTCGACATCGACGTCCCGCCGATGCTGCCGGTCCTGCTCGCGCGGGGCTGGGCGGTGCTCGTCCCCGATCACGAGGGACCGAACATGGCGTATGCCGCCGGCCGGCTCGCCGGGCACGCCGTGCTGGATTCGATCCGGGGGTTGCGCATCGTCGCACCCGACCTCGCGGATTCTCCGCTCGCGATGACCGGCTACAGCGGCGGCGCCATCGCGACGGGCTGGGCCGCGCAACTGCAGCCGACATACGCGCCCGACGTGCAGTTCACCGGCGCCGCGGCCGGTGGGCTGCCCGCCGACCTGTCGCTGCTGCGGGCCACGATGAACGGGCAGCTCGGATCCGGGTTGTTCCTCGCCGCGACGGTGGGTCTGGCCCGCGAGTATCCGCAACTGCTGGACCTGGCCGTCCCGCTCACGGCAGTCCTGGCCCGGACCCCGCTGAAGGACCAGTGCACGATCGCGCTGGCCGCCACCGGCATCGCCATGGTTCCCGTCGAGGTGTTCACCACCGTCCCGGACCCGTTCGACGATCCGAGGGTGCGGCAGGTGCTCGACGACAACCGGCTCGGTGGGCAGATCCCGCAGGCCCCGATGTACCTGTACCACGGGTCGTCGCAGGTGTTCCTCGGTGACGAGTTCATCCCGGAATCGGGAGTTCTTGCCCTGCAAGAGCAATGGTGCGCCGGCGGCGCGAACGTGGCCTATGTGCCGGTGTGGGGTGAACACCTGACGGCCGCGGTCGCGGGTGCACCCGGGATGCTGGACTGGATTTCCGAGCGGCTCGCCGGTGTGCCGGCACCGCAGGGGTGCCCGTGAGCGATCAGGACGCCCGAACGATCACGACACCCGAAGGATCACGAGGCAGCGGTGTCCGAATCCTGGGCGTCCTGCGCGGCGGGCCTCAGCCGCAGCAGCACCAGGCCTGCGACGAACGCGACGATCAACGACGCGACCGCACCGTTGACGTGCAGGGCATTGACCGCAACCGCCGCCCCGCCGACACCGGCGAGCAGCGCACACCACAGCAACGCCTTTGCGATCACCACACCCATGACCACGCACCCTCCAAGGCCCCGATCCGACAAACGACAATAGTGTCACCCGTCACAACTGCCACGACACCGGGTCCGGCGTGTCCGAGAATCCGCGTTCCGGCGACTCCCCACGGGCCGTCCCGGTCCGTAGGCTCGGAGCCGGATGCCCCGGCGGAATCCGGGCGTGAGACGAGGCGGAGGTACGGCGTGAACTTCGGGGACGTGCGACTGCAGGATGTGGCCCTGCGGGATGTGACACTGCGCGACGGACTGCAGCTGACCGGCAAGCTCCTGCCCACCGAACGCAAGGTGCGTCTCGTCCGGTCCCTGCTGGATGCCGGCATCCCCGAGCTCGAGATCGGTTCGCTCGCCCGCCCGGACCTGGTCCCCCCGATGGCCAACACCCTGGAGTTGATCGCGGCGCTCACCGAGGAGGAGCTCGATCACTGCTGGGTGTGGGTCGCCACGCCCCGGCACGTGGAGAAGGCGATCGCGGCCGGGGCGCGCCACTTCCAATACTGCTTCTCGGTGTCCGACGCCCACAACAACGCGAACATCGGCCGCGACACCGAGACGAGCGTCGCCGCGATGCCCGCCGCCGTCGAGTTGGCCCACGCCGCCGGCGGCACCATCCAGCTGTGCCTGGCCACGTCGTTCACCTGCCCGTTCGACGGCCCCGTCGACCCCGACCGGGTCCTGGAGATCGCGTGCGATCCGCGCACCGACGGCGCCGCCGACATCGTCCTCGCCGACACCCTCGGGCAGGCCGTACCCGGCCAGGTCGCCGAGCTGATCGCGCGGGTCCGCACCGAATCCCCCGCGCGCCGGATCGTCTACCACGGCCACGACACCTGGGGACTGGGCGTCGCGAACAGCCTGGCCGCGGTGTCGGCCGGGGCGAGCGTCGTCGACGGGGCGCTGGCCGGGCTCGGCGGCTGCCCGTTCGCGCCCGGCGCGAGCGGCAACACCGCCACCGAGGACCTGCTGTTCGCGACCCGCCCGAAGTGGCTGTCGCCGGACGTGTTCGCCGATCTGGTGCGGCTCGGCGAGGACCTCGTGGCCGAACTGGACGAGCCGAACCGGGCACGGGCGACGCAGGGCGCGCGTTCGGAAGCCGCAGCGTTCGAATGGGTGCTGCGTTCGTGACAGGATCACCAGTGTGCGGATCCTGATCGCCCCGGACAGTTTCAAGGGCACCTACCGTGCGGCCGAGGTCGCCGATGCTGTTGCGGCCGGCGCCGAATCGTCGGGGCACGAGACGATCCGGCTGCCCGTCGCCGACGGCGGCGAAGGCACCCTCGAAGTACTGACCGGGCCGATGCTCCTCGACCGCATCGAGGTCGAGACCGTCAACCCGTGGCGGGTGCCGTGCGCGGGGGTGTTCGGACTGGCACCGGACGGCACCGCCGTCGTCGAACTCGCGACCGCGAGCGGAATCACGACCCCGCACAACGGTTTCCGTGATCCCTTCACAGCAGACACCTACGGCACGGGCCTGCTGATGGCGGAGGCGGCGCGATGCGGCGCGGAGCGCATCGTCGTCGCGGCCGGCGGTTCGGCGACCACCGACGGCGGTCTCGGCGCCATCGCCGCGATCGACTCGTCCGGCGGCCTGCACGGCGCGGCGGTCACGGTCCTGACCGACGTCACCACCCGATACGTCGACGCGGCACGGGTGTTCGGTTCGCAGAAGGGCGCCGACCCCGCCACGGTGGATCTGCTCACCCAACGGCTCGACGCGACCGCGATGGCCCTGCCGCGCGACCCGCGGTGCGTCGACGGCACCGGCGCGGCCGGTGGCTTCTCCGGCGGCATGTGGGCCCGGTACTGCGCCGAACTGCATTCCGGGGCCGAATTCGTGCTCGACGCACTCGCATTCGACCGGCATCTCGCGACTGCCGACCTCGTGGTCGTCGGCGAGGGCCGGCTCGACGGGCAGAGCCGCGCCGGGAAGATCGTCTCCGCGATCCTCGCCCGGACCGGGTCGGTACCGGTGGTCGCGGTCGTCGGGTCGGTCGGTGACGACCTCGGCGACTACCGCGACCGGTTCGCCGATGTCGTCGTCGCGTCGGATGCGGACGCAATGCGCGCGGCGGGAGCCCGGCTGGGTCGCTGACCTGCCGAATCCCCTACGGGCACGGCGCTGTCGGTGCGGGGGTGGGAGTCGGGGCGGGGCCGATGTCCGGATCCGAAACCCGGGCGGGCCAGGACGCGGGACGGACCTGCGGTGCGTCCGGTTCCTCCGACGCACACGGCGCCGGCTCCGGAATCGCGTT
>NZ_JBMBTE010000172.1:0-7933 GCF_048897285.1 Rhodococcus sp. O3 | reverse complement strand
GTGCTGCGCTGGACCGTGTTCGCGGTGCCGACCCTGCCGGATGCGCCGGACCGTCCCGGTCTCGGCGAGGCCGAGTTCACGATGCGCGAGGCGGTGCGCGACGCCGCGGCGACCCTGACCGGTATCCCGACCGTCGGCACGGACGGTCGCCGATCCGACCCGCGCGCGGAGATCGCCGAGGCGATCGCCCAGCACGCCCGGCACCGCTATCCCGAATCGCTTCCGGTGCGTGCCGTGCGCATCCTCGACTCCGCCGACCAGGTGTCCGCGATCCTGGACGTCGCGGCGCGCGGCGCGGGACTGCAGGCCGGGTCGATGTCCGCGGCGACGAGCCGCGAGGCGGCGCTGCGTCCGCTGTTGACCACCGTGCGGCAGGCCCGGCTGGGCGCGGTCGCCGCGGCGCTCGAAGCCGGACATCACAGTCGCCGGACGACAGGCGGCTGACGCCGCCCGTGTGCCTTGATGGCGGCTGGGACCGCCACAAAGGCGCACGGCCGAGGACACGGTTGCGTTACGGTACCGCGGTCGATCCTTCGCATCTGCTGTCACATCAGTCACATCCGTATACATTTGTCGCACTTCGGGCAGGTCAGGCCGAGATCGAGGAGCGACGTGCTGAACCATCGGATCACCGTGCCGCAGGCGCGTCGAACACCCGCCGACCGACACCGCTCCGGAGGACGGTGGATCGCGGCGGCGATCCTGGGGTTGCTCGCCGCCCTGATCACACCCGCCCAGGTGGCGCACGCGAACCCGGTCGTCGAACCGGTGGCCGCGGATCCGTCGGTTCTCCGCGCCCCGGACGGCACGTTCTACCTCTACAGCACGGCCGACGACTGGGGTGACGGCCGCGGGATGCACACCGTGGCGATGTTCACCTCCCACGACCTCGTGGACTGGATGTACGTCGGTGACGTGTTCGATCGACCTCCCGCGTGGCACGATCCCGGCAAGCACGCGTGGGCGCCGAGCATCCACGAATTCGACGGGGTGTACCACCTGTACTACTCGCTGAACGACGTCTCGAATCCGTGCATCGGCCTGGCGACCTCCCCCGATCCGGCGGGACCGTGGACGGATCTGGGCCGCCCGGTGTTCTGCGCCGAGGACCTCGGAATCGAGGGCACGATCGATCCGTTCGTCTGGGACGACGGCACCGAGAAGACGATGCTCGTCGGAAACTTCAAGGGCGTCTACGCGATTCCGCTCACCCCGGACGGCACCGCGCCCGACGGCACACCCGTGAAGGTCGCCGACGAGCGGTTCGAAGGCCCGTTCGTGGTGCACCGCAACGGTTTCTACTATCTGTTCGTCTCGGCCGGGAACTGCTGCAACGGCGGCAACACCGCGTACCGGGTGATTGCCGGCCGGTCCACCTCCCTGACGGGGCCGTATCTCGACCACAAGGGTCAGGATCTCGGCGACGGTGGTGGCGCGCTGATCCTCGCGGGCAGCGACCGCTGGGCCGGACCCGGCCACAACAGCGTCGTCACCGACGACGCCGGCGACGACTGGATCGTCTACCACGCGAGCCCGCGCCGGGACATCAAGCTGCCCAGCGGCGCTCAGCGACGCGAGGCTCTGATCGACCGGATCGTGTGGGCGGACGACTGGCCCGATGTCGGGGACGGATCACCGTCGTCGACGCGCCCGCAGGTCCCGGACATCGACCTTCCGGTGGAGGTGTCGCTGGAGATCGAAGCGGTGCCCACCCCGACCGGGGAGGCCGAGGCCACGGTGCTTCTCACCGCCGGCGACGAGCCGTTCTCCGGCCGGGTGTGGCTCGGAGCCGGCGCGCCCGAGGGCGGACTCGGCGCGACCGTCGCCGACCCGATCGAGGTGACGCTGCAACCCGGCGAGGTCCACGAGGAGAAGATGACGTTCACCTCGCCGGCGTCGTCGACGGGCACCTACGATCTCTACGCCCTCGCCGGTGCGGACGATGCGAACGTCGTCGACTTCGGTGCGGTGCACGGCCTCGACGCACCCCCGCAGCCCCTGGCACCCGTCGCGCAGACCGGATCCGCGTTGTGACATCGCGACCGGTCAGCCGGCGCGTCGCGCGGTTAGCAGCAGGTATTCCCACTCCATCGCTCCCCCGCCCTGGTCGAAGCTGCGTCCCAGCTCCGCCAGATCGCGGTCGAGCGCGGCGACGCGGTCGGGTTCGTCGGCGATCGCCCGGTAGACCGCGATGGTCGGCCCGTATGCCGCCTTGAAGAAGTCCCGGAACTCCTCGCCGCTGCCGAAGCGCTCCACCCGCAACTTCTCATTGCGCGCCTGCACGTCGGTGACCCGGTCACCGAGCAGCGACCGCACGTGCTGCTCGTCCCCCCACAGCGGCGGCGGCTGAGCACCGGGCGGAGGCGGCGGCGCGTAGGGCTTCATGGTCGCGAACATGCGGCCGATGAATCCCTCGGGGGTCCAGCTCAGCAGCCCGATGCGTCCGCCGGGCCGGGTGACACGGACCAGTTCGTCCGCGGCGGCCCGGTGGTGCGGCGCGAACATGACCCCGACGCAGGAGAGTGCGACGTCGAAACTCGCGTCGTCGAACGGGAGCGCCTCGGCGTCGGCCTCCTGCCAGGTGAGGGTCGCGCCCGCCGCGGCGGCGTCGCGCCGGCCCATGTCGAACAGTTCCGGCGTCAGATCCGTCGCCACCACCGTGGCCCCGGTGAGCGCGGCGGGAATCGCCGCGTTGCCCGACCCTGCCGCAATGTCGAGAACCCGGTCCCCCGCGCCGACTTCGCACGCGGACACCAGGATCGGGCCGAGCGTCGGGATCACCTCGGTGGCGACCGACGGGTAGTCCCCGAGCGCCCACATCGCCCGATGCTTCGCCTTCAACGCACGGTCGTCGGTAGTTACTGTCGTTGTTTCGCTCATCGTGTGTTCCGGCGCGGCTCCTCCCGCGTGCGTGCGGGAGAGCGGGTGCGCCGGCCTCCTTTCTCGTGCTTCGGGATGCGTCCCGATTCGTGATTCGAGGAGCTGATCGGGTCGTGCTTCGACTGTAGGAACGGGCGATGCAGCGCTTCCAGTACAGGATCTGTACCGCGATCACCGGGTACGGCCGGTCGCGTCGGCCTAGCATTCGAACATGGGCGCGTCCTATCACCAGTTCTGCCCGGTCGCGAAGGCGATGGAACTGTTCGACGAACGGTGGACGCTGCTGGTGGTGCGCGAACTGGTGCTCGGCAGCGAACGATTCAACGAACTACGGCGGGGGCTGCCGCGGATGTCGCCGTCGCTGCTGTCCACCCGGCTGCATCAGCTGACGGCCGCGGGCATCGTGCGTCGGGTCACCGACGGTGGCGACATCCGCTACGTGCTCACCCCCGCCGGCCGGGACCTCGAGGCGGTGGTGGATGCCCTCGGCGCCTGGGGCTCGCGCTGGACCGGACGGCTCGGCGACGAGGACCTGGATCCGAAGCTGCTGATGTGGGACATGCACCGCCACGTCGACCGCTCCGCGATCCCTCAGGACCGGGTGGTGGTGCGGTTCGCGTTCACCGGCGCACCGCGCGGGTCACGACGGTGGTGGCTGGTCATCACCCCGGACGAGGTCGACGTGTGCGACGTGGATCCCGGTTTCGAGGAGTCGGTGGCGGTCACCGCGGATCTGCGGGCGCTCACCGAGATCTGGCGCGGCGAACGGCAGTGGTCGGAGGCCCTGCGGTCGGGTGCCGTCGCGATCGACGGACCGGTCACCCTGCGCCGCAGCCTACCGCGCTGGTTCGACTCCCCGCTCGCCGCGAAGAGCAGCGGGTGACGCGGAATCAGGGAGCCGCGGGGCGTGTCGGCCGTGCCGGCAGCTGACAGCACCCGGTCGCGCACAACGCGCCGTTGCGTCCGGCGCCGAGCAGCGGTTCCGAACCGAGCCGCTCCGGCTCCCTACCGGCTGCCGCTTCCTCGACGAGCATCCGGACGAGCTGCGGGAAGCGGGCGTCGGCACCGGCGGTCGCGGCCCGCACGAACCCCATTCCGAGGTCGGCGGCCTTCTGCTTGGCCTCGGTGTCGAGGTCCCACACGACCTCGAGGTGGTCGGACACGAAACCGACCGGGACCACGACCACGGCATTCACGCCGCGCGCATGCAGGGCGTCGAGGTGATCGACGATGTCCGGCTCGAGCCACGGCACCTGCGGCGGCCCGGAACGCGACTGCCACACCAGGTCGTAGTCGTCGATGCCGACCGCGTCGGCGACGAGCCGGGCCGCCTCGGCGACCTGCCGGCTGTAGAGGTGGCCGCTCGCGTCGGCGGGGCCGCCGGTGCGATCGGCGGACAGCGGGATCGAGTGCGCGGTGAACACCACCCGGGCGTCCTCGCGCATGTCGGCGGGCAGTTCGGTGCGGGCGGCCCGGACCGCGTCGGCGACCGCTCCGACGAACAGCGGATGGTCGTAGAACTGCCGTAGTTTCGTCAGTGCCGGACCGTCCGGGACGGCGGCGCGGGCCCGCGCGATGTCCTCGTGGTACTGGCGGCAGCCGGAGTATCCGCCCCACGCCGAGGTCGGGAACACCAGGGCGTTGCGGACGCCGTCGTCGCGCATCGCGGCGACGGTGTCCTCGATCATCGGATGCCAGTTCCGGTTGCCGAAGTACACCGGCAGCCCGAGCACGGCCGTGGCGAACTCTGCTTCGATCCGGGTGATCAGATCCCGGTTCAGGGCGTTGATCGGCGAGACACCCCCGAAGTGCAGGTAGTGCTGCACGACCTCCTCGAGACGCTCCGGGGGGATGCCGCGACCGCGGGTGACGTTCTCGAGGAACGGACGCACGTCCTCCGGGCGTTCGGGTCCGCCGAACGACAGCAACAGCAGCGCGTCGTACGGCTCGGGGGTGTTCGTCATGATCGGTGTCCCGCTCAGGCGCCGAAGCCGACCTGGGAGTGGAAACCGCCGTCGACGTAGACGATCGAACCGGTGGTGCCCGGCAGCCAGTCCGACAGGACGGTGCACACGGTCTTGGCGACCGGGGTGGGGTCGTCGACGTCCCAGCCGATGGGCGAGGCCGCGGACCAGCCCTCGTTGAGCCGGTTCATCTCGGCGCCCGGTCCGGTGGCGTCACCGGCGATGGCCTTGGCGGCCAGGGTCTTGATGGGCCCGGCGGCGACCAGATTGGAGCGGATGCCGCGGCTTCCGACCTCCTTGGCGACGTACCGGTTGACGGCCTCGAGGGTCGCCTTGGACACGCCCATCCAGTTATAGAACGGCACGGCCCGCGCCGGATCGAAGTCCATGCCGACGATCGACGCGTTGTCCTTGAGCACCGGCAGCAGTGCCTTGGCGAGCGCCGAGTACGAGTAGGCCGAAACCTCCACGGCCACGGCGACATCGGACCAGGGCGCGTCGAGGAACGGGTTGCCCAGGCACGAACGCGGCGCGAATCCGATGGAGTGCACGACGCCGTCGAGGCCCTCCGGGGCCAGTTCGCGCACCTTGTCGGCGAGCCCGGCGAGGTGCTCGGGATTCTGCACGTCGAGTTCGATCGCCGGCGGCACCGGCTGCGGGAGCCGCTGCGCGATCCGGTCGATCAGCCGAAGCCGGTCGAAACCGGTGATGATCACCTTCGCGCCCTGCTCCTGCGCCACCTTCGCGGTGTGGAACGCGATCGACGAGTCGGTGATGATGCCGGTGACGAGAATGGTCTTGCCCTCGAGCAGTCCGCCCATGAGTGTGTCGGTCCTCCAGTGAGTGTCGGTTACGGTCGCGGCGTTCGCGCCGTCAGTGCCCCATGCCCATGCCGCCGTCGACGGGGATGACCGCGCCGGACACGTATGCGGAGTCCTCGGAGGCGAGGAAGCTGACGACGGCGGCCACGTCCTCCGGGCGGCCGAGGCGCTGCAGGGGGATGAACTTCTTCGCGGTGTCGCGCAGATCGTCGGACAGCTCGGCGGTCATGTCGGTTTCGATGAAGCCGGGCGCCACGACGTTCGCGGTGATCGATCGCGACCCGAGTTCGCGGGTCACCGAGCGGGCGAGGCCGATGACGCCGGCCTTGGAGGAGGCGTAGTTGATCTGCCCGGCCTGCCCGGCCATGCCGACGACGGAACCGAGGAAGATCATCCGGCCCCAGCGGCCGCGCAGCATGGCCCGGTTGGCACGCTTGGCGCAGCGGAACGCGCCGGTGAGGTTGGCGTCGAGGACCTTCGTGAACTGTTCCTCGGTCATCCGCATGAGCAGCGTGTCGTCGGTGATGCCGGCGTTGGCGACGAGCACCTCCACGGGTCCCTGGTGCTCTTCCACCTGTTTGAAGGCGGCATCGACGGAGTCGCTGTCGGTGACGTCGCAGACGACGCCGAACAATCCGTCGGGCACTCCCGAGCCGCGGTGGGTGACGGCGACCTTGTGGCCGTCGGCCTGCAGCCGCCGGGCGACGGCCAGGCCGATGCCGCGGTTGCCTCCGGTGACGAGAACCGAGCGTGGGGTCTCGGCGCGGCGGGACGGGCCGGCGGGAGCGGAAACGTCTGTCGGTGCGTCGGTCATGGTGTCGAACCCTATCTGGTGGTCGTTCGAGATCCGCCGGGACCTCGAGAGGAAGGAAGCTGTCAGGGCAGCCGCTGGCGCAGGACCAGCGCCGCACCGAGACCTACGGCGGCGGCGAGCACTCCGAGCACCAGCCAGGGCCGGCTGGCGTCTCCGCGGGTGGTTTCGAACCCGATCTGTTCCTCGAGCGTGTCGTAGGCGTCCTCGAGTTCCTCGAGGCTGGACGCGGTGAAGAAGGCGCCGCCGGACAGGTTGGCGATCTCCTTGAGCGACGGGTCGTCGACGGGCACCGGGATCCGTTCGTCCTCGATGGTCACGGTGCCGTATTCGGTACCGAAGGAGATCGTCGACACGGGGATGCCCTTGTCGGCGGCCTGCCGTGCCGCGGTGAAGCCGCCGCGCGGGTCGTCGGGGCTCTCCGGCACGGTCTGCTTGCCGTCGGAGAGCAGCACGATCCGCGCCGGGGGCGCCTGGTCACCGCCGCCGAGCACCGCGGCGAGCGTGTCGATGGACTGCATCGCCGTGAAGATCGCCTCGCCGGTGGCGGTGCGTTCGCTGAGGGTGAGCTGGTCGATGGCCGACTTGGTGGCCTCGCGGTTCGTGGTCGGCGACACCAGCACGGATGCGGTACCGGAGAACGCGACCAGGCCGAGGTTGATGCCGGGGGTCAGGTCGTCGGCGAACTGTTTGGCGGCCTGCTGCGCGGCGACGAGCCGGTTCGGCGCGACGTCGGTGGCCTCCATCGACAGCGACACGTCGATGACCAGCACCACCGTCGCCCGGTTGCGCGGGACGCGCTGCTCGGCGGTCGGGCCCGCCAATGCGACGGTGAGCAGCGCCAGCGCGGACAGCAGCGCGACGACCGGGATGTGCCGGGCGGGGCCGGGCCGGTTCGGTGCGACCTTCTCGAGCATCTCGAGATTGCTGAAGCGCAGCGCGTGCCGCTGCTTGCGGCGCTGGACGAGGACGTATCCGACGGCGAGCGCCGCGACGACGACGAGGAACAGCAGCCACCACGGTGACGAGAAGTCGGAGAAGCTCATCGGACCCCCTTGGCCGGCGCACCGAAGCTGTGCCGGCGGGCGGCGACGAACCGGACGATGTCCTCGATCCAGTCCCGGTCGGTGCGCAGCGTCATCTGCGGGGCGCCGCAGCGGCGCAGGGCCTGCTGCACCTCGGTGCGGTGTTCGGCGGCGGCCGCGGCGTAGTCGGCACGCAACCGTTCGGTGGTGGTGAACTCACGGGTGCGTCCGGTCTCCGGGTCGTGCAGCACCACGTCGCCCAGATCCGGGAGTTCGAGGTCGCGAGGGTCGAGCACCTCGACCGCGAGCAGGTCGTGCCGGCCGGACAAGGCGCGCAGGGAACGTTCCCAGTCGACCGGTCCGAGGAAGTCGCTGATCACGACGACCAGACCGCGCCGCCGCTGGGGCCGGCGCAGCGCCTCGATCGCGCCG
>NZ_JBMBTE010000171.1:0-7963 GCF_048897285.1 Rhodococcus sp. O3 | reverse complement strand
CCCGGTACCGGGGCAGCGCCAGGGTTTCGCACACCTCGGTCAACGCCGCCGCCATCGCTCCGGCGTCGTCGAAGCGCTGACCGGGTTCGCGTTCGGTCGCGTGCCGGACCAGCTCGTCGAATTCCGGGGGTACCCCGTCGATACAGGATCCCGGATCGGGCACGTCCTTCTCGACGCGCTGGTAGGCGACGGACAGCGACGTGTCGCCGGTGAACGGGGTGCGCCCGGTCAGCATCTCGAACAGGACGACGCCCGCCGAGTACACGTCGCTGCGCGCGTCGGCGTTACCGACCGTCACCTGCTCCGGCGACAGGTACGCGGCAGTGCCGAGGATCACGCTGCGGGAGGTCGTGGTGGCGGCGGCGACCGCCCGCACCAACCCGAAATCGGCGATCTTCACCTCGCCGCTCTCCGAGATCAGGATGTTCTCCGGTTTGACGTCGCGGTGCACCAGGCCCGCCCGGTGTGCGACGGCGAGCGCCCCGAGCACCGGTGCCGCGACCGCGGCGGCGGCGTGCGGGGGCATCGGCCCGCGTTCGCGGAGCAGCTCACGCAGGGTGCCGCCCTCGACCAGCTCCATCACGAGGAACGCGTGCTCCCCGTCGTGCCCTTGGTCGTACACGGCGACGAGGCCGGGATGATTCAGCTTCGCAACCGCCCGGGCCTCGAACTCGAACCGGGTGCGGAACTGGGGATCGGCGGCGAGCTGCGGATCCATCACCTTGACGGCGACGGGCCGGTCGAGCCGCAGGTCGGTGCCCCGGTACACCGTCGACATGCCGCCCCGAGCGATGGGCGCTTCGATCCGGTAGCGTCCATCGAGCACGATGCCGACCATGCGGTCGCCTCCAGCGGTCACGCGGTGTACCCCCGTGTTCTGCGACGCCGCTGCGCGACGTCGGTCGGTTCCTGTGTGGGTGGGGCCTGCACACCCCAGTCGATCGTAGCCAGCGCCCCGGACGGGACGGTCTCGCGCGCACGGCGGATCGAACCCGATAACGTTACCCGGGTGAGTTCAATCCCGTTCTGCGACGACGTCCTCGACCCCTCGGTCCCGGTGCTGCAACTCGTCGATGTGTCGAAACAACTCGGTGTCGTCATCACCCGCGTCCACCAGATGCTGCGGGACCGCCAGATCCTGGCGATCAAGCGCGACGGCGTGCTCGCCGTGCCCGAAGCGTTCTTCGGTGAGGACGGGCACATCCTGAAGAGCGTGCCGGGCCTGATCGCGGTCCTCCACGACGGGGGCTTCCGGGACGACGAGATCCTGACCTGGCTGTTCCGCGAGGACGACTCGCTCGAAGGTGGCAGCCCCGCGGCGGCATTGCACACCCACTCGGCGCGCGAGGTCGTCCGCCGGGCCCAAGCCCTTGGCTTCTGAGTGGCAGCCGTTGGCTTCTGAGTGGCAGCCCTTGGCTTCTGAGTCTCAGCGGCGGGTGGTGAGCTGGGTGAGCAGCACCGCCACCCGCTGCCGGCGCGGCACCACGACCCGCCGGTCGAACACCCGATACCCGTGGGCCTCCACCTGGTCGAGGATCCGGCCGTAGAGTACGAACGCCGCCCGGATGCCCGGCCGGACCCGGTCCGGGAGCAGGGCCAGTCCCGGCTCGGCGCGCCGATACTCGGCACGCGTGAGCGCCACGAAATGTGCCAGCGCCCGGCGTACCCGCGGATCGGGTCTGCCGGTGCGCCGGCATTCGGCGAGCAGTTCGTCGTCCACCCCGAACGCGGACCAGCCGTCGGCGGGGAGGTAGATCCGCCCGCGCGCCAGGTCCTCGCCGACGTCCCGCACGAAGTTGGTCAGCTGGAACGCGGTGCCCAGCGCGGCCGCGTACGGGCCTGCCCGATCCGGGTCCTCCACGCCGAACACGGGCAGCAGTTGCAGGCCGATCACCACCGCCGACCCGTACATGTACTCCTGCAGCTCTGCCATGTCGCGGTACCGGTCGCGGAACTGGTCGGTGGCCGGGATGTCCATCCGCATCGACCGCACGAACGCCTCGAAGTAGTCGACGGGGATCCCGTAGCGGTGGATCGTGTCGGCCGTGGCCCGGACCACGAGGCCGATGTCGTCGGCCGGACCGGGATCACCGCCGAGCGCGGCGTGCAGGCGCGCCTGCACCGCGTCGACCTGCCGGGACGCCGTCACCGGGTCGTCGACGGAGGTCACGTCGACGATGTCGTCGACGGTGCGGGCGAACCCGTAGAGGGCGTGCACATCCGCGCGACGATCCGGGGGCAGCAGGCGCGCCGCCAGGTGGTAGGTGCGACCGTGCGCGGCAGTCAGCCTCTCGCAGTACCGGAAGGCCGCGTCCAGGTCGTCAGCCACCGGCGGACGGCTCCGTAGATGCCGCCGAAACCCGATCGGTCGCCGGTACGGGCACCGGGCGCCGGGAACGCAGGTGCAGCGGATCGACGGTGCGCAGCGACAGCGCCGCCACCACCGACACGAAGATCGCGACGGCCACGTGCGCCGCGTTGTACATGCCGATCGAGCCGTCCGGATTGAAGATCACCATCAGCCAGGTGGACAGGCCCACGAGCACCATCAGTGTCCGCGTCGACATCGCGAAGGCGGCGGCGACCGCGAGCGGCCACGAGTAGTACCAGGGCAGCGCGGCGGGGGAGAGGACGGTCACCGCGGTCAGCACGACCACGATGCCGAGGACGGCGTCGCGTTCGGTCCGCCGGAACCGCCACCACGCCCACACGAGGATCACCAGGAGCGCCACCATGCAGATCATGCGGGTCACGTCGAGCACCGGGCCGAGACGCCACGGCGTGAACCACGTGACGACGTGCGCCATCATCGTCGGCAGCGACAGCCAGTTGATGATCTTCGACGATCCGGACAGCGCCGTGAGCCATCCGATGCCGACGCCGGCGAGTGCGGACGCGGCACCGAACACGGCGGCGAACACGACGACGCCGATACCCGCTGTCTTGACGAACAACCGGACCGGCGCGGCCGGATCGCGCCCCTCCTCGCGGGCCCGGTCCCGTTCGTGCACCATCCACACCCAGACCAGGAACGGCAGGGCCAGGCCGGCGGTGGCCTTGATCGCCGCACCGAGCGACACGAGCGCGATTCCACCGACGTGGCGGCGTTCGAGCACGAGCACGATGCCGGCCATCATGAGGCCGACCATGAGAAGTTCGTTGTGGACACCGCCGACGAGGTGGATCAGCACCAGCGGATTGAGCACGGCCAGCCACAGCGCGATGGTCGGGTCGCCGCCCATCCGGCGGGCGAGCTTCGGCACCGCCCACGCCATCAGGACCAGGCCCGGCAGCATCGTCAGCCGCCACAGCCACGTCCCCAAAACCACGTTGTCCCCGGTCAGCGACGTGATCCCGGCGCCGAGCAGCAGGTGCACGGGTCCGTACGGTGTCGTCGTGGTCTTCCACACGTTGCTGACGTTGTCGAGCAGGATGCCGGGATTGACCACCGGACCGTCGACATACGGATCGAACCCGTCCCGCAACATCGCGCCCTGGGCGAGGTACGAGTACGCGTCGCGGCTGAACAGCGGAGTCGCGATCAGCAACGGCACCACCCATACGGACAGCACCTTCCAGGTGTCGCGCAGGCTCACCCGACCGGCGCGGGCGCTGCGGCCGAGCCGCACCCACGCCGCGATCATCAGCAGAACGCCCGCCCACACCAGGATCGTCGACAGCAACAGCCCGTGACCGAACCGCAGCCACGACAGGAACATCTCCTCGAGCAGCGGATCCTGCCGTCGGACGCTCCCGGCACCGAAACTGCCGAACGCCAGCAGAGCCGCGCCGACCGCCCCGAGCAGCGCTGCGTTCCCGGCCGGGCTGCGCAGGAACGGGCCGATGCCCCGGCCGGGCTGCTGCGGCTTCCCGTCCGCGGTCGGTGAGGCGTCCGGTGCGGCGTCGGAGGCAGCAGGGGACGACATGGTTACGGTTACCTCCCCCTGATGCACGCAGTGACACGGTGCAGATGTGCACACGTGAAACCGTGCAGATGATCTACGACGAACAGACAGTTTAGTTGAGTCCCGGAACCGCGCCGCCCACTGTGCGGGAAGGCGCGGTCGACCGACGTCGGACCCCGAGCCGTTCGGCGGCGAGCCGACCCGAGAGCAGGACCGTCGGAACCCCCACCCCGGGGACCGTGCCGGACCCGGCCAGCACCACGTTCGGATAGCGCGGATCGAGGTTGCGCCGCCGGAACGGGCCGGTCTGCCGGAACAGATGCGCGCCGCCGAACGGGCTGCCCGCCAGCATGCCCCGCTCGAGCCAGGTCTGCGGCGTGTCGACGTGGTCGATCCGGAACCCGTCGGCGATCCCGTCGAACCCGCGCCGCTCGAGTTCCGCACACAGTTCGGCCGCATACGGTCCGGCCAGCGCCTGCCAGTCGTAGGACGCGCTGTCCAGATTCGGGCACGGCGCCAGCACCGACATCGGTTCGTGCTCGACGCCGTCGCGGACGAACCGCAGCCCGGGGTCGCTCAGCGCAGGGCGGGTGATCAGAAGCGACGGATCGCGCATCAGCCGGCCGCGGCCCCGGCGCGCGGTGATCTCGGCGAACGTGCTCTCCCACGCCGCACCGAACTCGATGGTGTGATGATGGCGGGCCGCCCACCCCGCACTGACGGCGGTCGGAATGCTGCCGTGCAACACCACCGCGGACGGGGACGCCACCATGCGCCGTCGTCGCGGCCGCGGCAGCAGCGCGTCCACCACCGGCAGGTCCGGTGTCAGCACGACCGCATCGCACGGGTACCGGTCGCCGTCGGTGGTGCGCACCGCGACCACCCGGCGGCCGTCGAACTCGAGGTCGCCGACCTCGGTGCCGAGCCGGAGCGTGCCGCCGGCCGCCACCAGGGCGTCGGCGAGACCGCGCGCGACCGAACGCATGCCGCCCTCGACGGAGAACACCCCCAGCGAGGTGTCCATGTGCGCGATCGCCGCGTACACCGCCAGTGCCCGGGCCGGCGCGACCCCCGCGTACAGCGCCTGGAACGTGAAGATGCGCCTCAGGCGCGGGTCGCCGACCTTCCGGTTCACCTGGGCGCCGAGCCGCCCGAAACCGCCGAGCCGGACGAGTCGCAGCAGGTCACGCGCCGAGGCCGGGGAGCCGGCCAGGTCGAGGGGGGAGTCGAAGTTCGCGTTCATGAAGTGCGCGAACTCGGCGTCGAAGATGTCCGCGAGCCAGCGTCGAAGCCGCAGGTAGCGGCGCGCCTCGTCCGGGCCGCACACGCGGGCGACCTCGGC
Organism: Rhodococcus sp. O3; assembly: GCF_048897285.1. Lineage (NCBI taxonomy): Bacteria > Bacillati > Actinomycetota > Actinomycetes > Mycobacteriales > Nocardiaceae > Rhodococcus > Rhodococcus sp. O3. The sequence continues at coordinate 2,716 of NZ_JBMBTE010000171.1, read as the reverse complement.
GGCCATCCGATCCGGGTCCGAATGCACGTCGATGCTGCTGCCGTCGGCGAAGCGGGCGTGATAGGCGGGCGTCATCGGGTGGATGCGCAGCGGTGGATCCACCGTCGTGAGATCCGCGCCGACCGCGGCGAGCGCGTCGGCGATCAGGTCCGGCATCGTCAGGACCGTGGCACCGTTGTCGATCTCGTAACCGGGCCCGACGTGGGTGCCGACCCGGCCGCCCACCGATCCCTCGCGTTCGAGGACGGTGACCTCGCGGCCGTCCCCACGCAGGTGCAGCGCCGCGGACAGGCCCGCGAGCCCGGCGCCGACCACGACGACACGATCCGCCCCTGCGACGGTGCGCAGCCGGCGCATCACGCTGTGCGCCGCGTCGCGGCGAGTGCCCAGTCGCGCAGCATGGTCTTGCCCTCGTCGGTGGCGTCGGACGCGTCGAGCGCGGCGAACGCCTCCTCGGTGAGCGCGGTGATCCGCCGTTCTACCTGGTCGACGGCGCCGAGCTCGGTCATCACCGCCCGCATCCGCTCGACCTGCTCGTCGCTCAGATCCGTGCCGATCCCGTCGCGCAGCAGCTGCGCGGCGGCCGGGTCCGTCGCGTCGGCGGCGGCGAGAGCGAGCGCGAACAGCACGGTCCGCTTCCCGGCGCGCAGGTCGTCCCCGGACGGCTTGCCGGTGATCTCCGGGTCGCCGAACACCCCGAGCAGGTCGTCGCGCAACTGGAACGCGATGCCCACGTCCGTTCCGAATCGGCGGTACGCGTCCACCAGCGCGTCGTCCGCCCCGGCCAGGACCGCGCCCAGATGCAGGGGACGCTCGATCGTGTACGCCGCGGTCTTGAACCGGTTCACCCGCATCGCCGCCTCGACCGATTCGTCGCCGGCCGACTCCCCGGCGATGTCGAGGAACTGGCCGCCCAGGACCTCGGTGCGCATCGCCGACCACACCGGCGTGACCCGGGCCGTCGTCGCCGCGTCCAGTCCGGCCTCGCGGAGCATGTCGTCGGCCCACACGAGCGCCAGGTCGCCGAGCAGGATCGCCGCGGCCTCCCCGAAGCGCTCGGGGACACCGAGCCACTGCGCGGTGCGGTGGTGTTCCGCGTACTCGACGTGCACGGTGGGGTAACCGCGGCGCGTCGTGGAGGCATCGATGATGTCGTCGTGCACGAGCGCACCGGCCTGCACCAATTCCAGCGCCGAGCACGCGCGCAGCACCGCTCCGGCGTCCGGTCCGGTCGGGTCGCCGCCGGCACCGATCCAGCCGGTCCACGCGAATACGGGCCGCATCCGCTTGCCGCCGCGCAGGACGAAGGATTCGAGAGCCGTGACCGCTTCGGGGTAACCCCCACCGACCGCGGCGACGATCTCGGCGCGTGAGACGAAGAAGTCCCGCAGTGCGCCCTCGACGAGTTCGGGCAGCAGCGAGGGCGGAACGTGAGCAGATCCGGTGGACAGGGGATTCCTCCTGGTCGAATGGGCGGGCGCCGACGCCGGGTGGTGCATGCACCGGGTCGGTGGGGCCGTCGCGGCGCCGAAGACCACCCTATCGGGGGCGCGAGGAACCCACCGCCCTCCGGCCACCTATGCTTGTCGCGTGACATGCGATTCCGTCAGCGGGGGCCAGGGCGGCGGGACATCCCGCACACCGTCGATCGTGGACCGGCTGCGGGTACCGTCCCATCGCCGGATTCCCTTCTCCGTCGAGTTCTCCCCGCCCCGCGACGCCGACGCGGAGGCGCGGCTCTGGCGTGCCGTCCGGGAGTTCGAACGGCTCGGCCCGGCGTTCGTGTCCATGACCTACGGCGCCGGGGGCTCGACCCGGGACCGCACGGTCCGCGTGACCGGTCAGCTCGCCGAGGAGACGACCCTGCTGCCGGTCGCGCACCTGACCGCGGTCGGGCACAGCATCGACGAGTTGCGCGCGATGGTCGGGGCCTACGCGGATCGCGGAATCAGCAACATCCTCGCCCTGCGCGGCGACCCGCCCGGCGATCCGCTGGGCGAATGGACCCGGCACCCGCAGGGCGTCGAGCACGCCGAGGAACTGGTCCGGCTCGTGCGTGAACTCGGCGACTTCCACGTCGGTGTGGCGTCCTTCCCGGAGGGGCACTACCGCTCCCCGGATCTCGACCACGACACCCGGTACCTGGTGCAGAAGCTGCGGGCCGGTGCCGAGTACTCGATCACGCAGATGTTCTTCGACGTCGAGCACTATCTGCGGTTGCGGGACCGGGTCGCCGCATGCGACGCGGAGCAGGCGCTCAAGCCGATCATTCCCGAGATCATGCCGATCACATCCTTGCGGTCGGCGCGGCGCAGTCTCGAACTGTCGGGCTCCCGGCTCCCCGCGGAACTCGAGGAGCGGCTCGTGCGGGCCGCCGGCGACGGTCCCGAGGAGAACCGTGCCGCGGTGCGCGAGGTCGGTATCGAGGTCGCGACCGAGATGTGTGAGCGGCTCATCGCCGAGGGCGCACCCGGACTGCACTTCATCACGCTGAACTTCGCGCGCGCGACCCGCGAGGTGCTGGCGCGGCTCGGGATCGAGGTCCCCACTCCGATCGTCCAGCCCGCCTGACGAACCGTCAGGGCAGGGGCCGGTTCTTCCAGCCGGTCCGCCCCTTGCGCCGGGCGCGCAGCGAGGTGACCGTCAGAGCACCGAACCCGGTGATCGCGGCGGGATGCCCGAGCGCCGCCACCGCATCCGAGCCGGTCGGGGCCGT
>NZ_JBMBTE010000170.1:0-7964 GCF_048897285.1 Rhodococcus sp. O3 | reverse complement strand
GTCGGAGATGCTGCCGCCCACGACCTGGGCGGGCAGCCCGCGCACCGGACGCCCGCGCAGGTCGAGCAGACCGGTCTGCCGGGCGAGCGCTTCCCCGTCCTTGGCGACCCGCACGACGTACCGCGAGCTCTTGCGCAGCCCGCCGGCGCCGAGCACGTGCACTTCCGCGGAGTAGCCGAACAGCTCGAAGATCTCGCGACGCAGTCGACGGGCGATCGAACCGAGGTCCACCTCGGCTTCGACCACCACCCGGCCGCCCACGATGTGCAGGCCACCGGCGAAACGCAGGAGAGCGGACACCTCGGCCTTGCGGCTGCTGGTGCGGGTCACCGCGAGCCTGCTCAGCTCGTCCTTGACCTCCGCTGTCATTGCCACGAGACGTTCTCCCTTCGGCTGCTGTCGCGTGCGCCGGCGGTGCCGGACGCGGCAGGCAGGTGTGTTGCCAGAACCTCCGCCAGTTTGGCGGGGTCGTGTCGATGGGTGCCGGGCTCCGCGACGTCCGCGTAGACGACCTCGGCGCCGAAGCCGGCCGCGGCCCGGCACAGGTGTTCGCGTTCCCGCCCGGGCGGCACCGTCGCCGCGTCGACCACGATGTGGTCGACGTGGAAGCCCGGGGCGTGTTGCGCCAGCACGTGCAGGTGACGTTCGGTGGAGAACCCGGCGGTCTCCCCCGGTTCCGCCGCCAGGTTCAGGACCAGCACCTTGTGGGCCGGGGTGCGGATGAGCGCGTCGAGCAGGTCGGGCACGAGGACGTGCGGGATGACGCTCGAGAACCACGAGCCCGGACCGAGCACCACCAGGTCGGCCGTGTCGACGGCGGCGAGCGCGTCCGGGCACGCCGGCGGATCTGCCGGGATGAGCCGGACCCGGCGAACCTTGCCGGGGGTGGTCGCGACCGCGACCTGGCCGCGGATGCCGCGGCTGACCCGGGGATCGGATTCGAGACCGGAGACGTCCGCCTCGATGTCCAGCGGGATCGGCGACATCGGCAGCACGCGGCCGTTGACCTGGAGGACGGCGGCCAGCCGGTCCAGCGCGGCGACCGGGTCGCCGAGGACCTCGGTGAGCCCGGCGAGGATCAGATTGCCGACCGAGTGCCCGGCGAGCGCACCGGTGCCCCCGAACCGGTGTTGCACGGTTTCGGTCCACACCCGGATCTCCGGGGTGTCGGCGGCCAGCGCCGCCAGCGCCATGCGCAGGTCGCCGGGTGGGATGACGCCGAGTTCGGCGCGCAGGCGCCCCGACGAGCCGCCGTCGTCGGCGACGGTGACGACGGCGGTGACCCGGTCGGTGAGGCGTCGGACCGCGCTGAGCGTCGCGTACAGTCCGTGACCGCCGCCGAGTGCAACGATCGCGGGCCCGGTCATTCGCGGCCCAGATCCCGGTGCACGACGTGCACCGTCAACGCCGGGTCCTGTTCGAGGCGCGCGGCGAGCGCTTCCGCCATCGCCACGCTCCGGTGTTTGCCGCCGGTGCAGCCCACCGCGATCGTCATGTAGCGCTTTCCCTCCCGACGGTAGCCGGCCGTGGTCAATCGGAGCACTCGATGATAGGTCTGCAGGTATTCGTCCGCGCCGTCGCGGGAGAGCACGTAGTCGCGCACGTCGGCGTCCTGCCCGGTGTGGTCGCGCAGCTGCGGCACCCAGTGCGGGTTCGGCAGGAAGCGCACGTCGCACACCAGGTCCGAGTCCATCGGCAGACCGTACTTGAATCCGAAGGACTCCACGGTGACCTGGATGGTGTCGGCGGCGGCGTCACCGAACGCCGATTCGATCTTGCGGCGCAGTTCCGGCCCGGACAGCGCGGACGTGTCGACCACCAGGTCCGCGGCGGCCTTGACGGGGGCGAGCTGGGCGCGTTCGGCGGCGATGCCGTCGGCGAGGGTGCGGTCGGCGGTGTCGGCCTGCAGCGGATGGCTGCGGCGCACCTGCTCGAACCGCCGGATGAGCACGGCATCGGTGGCCTCGAGGAACAGCACCCGGGTGCGCACCGGGCGCGCGGCGAGTTCGGTCACGACCCATCCGAGGTCGCCGGTGAACAACCGGCTGCGCACGTCCATCACGACGGCGAGCCGCTCGAGCGGCGGTTCGGCCTGCACCGCCAGATCGACCATGGCGATGACCAGCTGCGGCGGCACGTTGTCGGACACGTACCAGCCGAGATCCTCGAGGGCCGTGGCCGCGGTGCTCATGCCGGCCCCGGACAGCCCGGTGACCAGCGTCACCTCGGCACGTCGATCCCCCGGGACGGCCTCGGCGCCGCCCGGTTCCGTCTCGATCGCAGATTGTTGGTTCACAGTTGCGGCTCCGCTCCCGTTCCCGACACGCCGACGATGTCATCATCACGTACCGGCGTGTCCTGCGCAGCCTCATCGGCGACGGGCAGGACGGACGGCGTGTCGGCGGCCCCCGGATCGTCCGCGCGCAACGCGTCGAGCACCGCGCGGGCGGTGGCCGCTCCGATGCCCGGGACGGCGGTGATCTCCTCGACGCTCGCCTCCCGCAGCCGCGCCACCGACCCGAAGTGCTTGACCAGCGCGGTGCGCCGGGTCTGCCCGAGTCCGCGGACCCCGTCCAGCGCGGACGCGGTCATCCGCCGCGACCGCTTGCTGCGGTGGAAGGTGATCGCGAAACGGTGCGCCTCGTCGCGGACCCGCTGCAGCAGATACAGCGACTCGCTGGTGCGCGGCAGGATCACCGGGTCGGATTCGCCCGGGACCCACACCTCCTCGAGCCGTTTGGCCAGGCCGATCACCGACACGTCGGTGACCCCGAGTTCGTCGAGGACCTCCGCGGCGGCCGCGACCTGCGGGGCGCCGCCGTCCACGACGAACAGGTTCGGCGGGTACGCGAAGCGCCGCGGCTTGCCGGTGGCCGGGTCGAGCGCGGCCTCGGTGGAGAAATCTCCCCCGTCCCCACCTTCGGCACCCTCCGCCGCCGCGACGTCGCGACGGTGCCGCAGGAAGCGGCGGCGGGTGACCTCCGCGATGGACGCGACGTCGTCGGAGCGCCCGTCGCCGGCGGCTTCCTTGATCGCGTAGTGCCGATAGTCCGACTTGCGGGGCAGGCCGTCCTCGAACACCACCAGCGAGGCGACGACGTCGGTGCCCTGCACGTGGCTGATGTCGACGCACTCGATGCGCAGCGGCGCCGAGTCCAGGTCGAGCGCGTCCTGGATGCCCTGCAACGCCGCGGACCGCGCGGTGAAGTCTCCGGCGCGGCGCAGTTTGTGCTGGGAGAGGGCCTCCTGCGCGTTGCGCTGCACCGTCTCCGCCAGGGCCTTCTTGTCGCCGCGCTGCGGCACCCGCAACCGGACCGGTCCGCCGCGCAGCCCGGCGAGCCAGCGGCTCATCTCCTCCGGGTCCGGGGGCAGTGCCGGCACCAGCACCTCGCGCGGCACGGCACTTCCCGCCGGTTCGGCGTCCCCGCTGTCGGTGGGCCCTGCTTCGGTGAGCGCGGCTTCTTCGCCGTAGAACTGGGTGAGGAACTGCTCGACGAGCAGCGACTCCTCCGTGTGTTCGCCGGTGTGCTCGGTGTCGATCCGGTCGGCGGCGTCGGGACGGTCGACGACGTCCCCGGACTTCTCCACGACCCACCCGCGCTGCCCGCGGACCCGGCCCCCGCGGACGTGGAAGACCTGCACCGAGACCTCGAGGTCGTCGCCGGCGAACGCCACCAGGTCGGCGTCCGTGCCGTCACCGAGAACGACCGCCTGCTTCTCGAGTGCCCGGCGCAGCGCCCCCAGGTCGTCACGGAGCCGCGCGGCGGTCTCGAAGTCCAGTTCCGCCGACGCGGCCTGCATGCGTGCCTCGACGTCGCGGACCAGCTTGTCGGTGCGGCCGGCGAGGAAGTCGCAGAAGTCCTCGACGATGCGGCGGTGTTCGGCGGCGTCGACCCGTCCGACGCACGGCGCCGAACACTTGTCGATATACCCGAGCAGGCAGGGCCGGCCGATCTGCGTGTGCCGTTTGAACACCCCGGCCGAGCAGGTGCGGGCGGGAAACACCCGCAACAGCAGATCCAGGGTTTCCCGGATCGCCCACGCGTGCGAGTACGGACCGAAGTAGCGCACCCCCTTGCGCCGCGGACCGCGGTAGACGAACAGCCGCGGATACTCCTCGTTCAGGGTGACCGCGAGCATCGGATAGGTCTTGTCGTCGCGGTAGCGGACGTTGAATCGCGGATCGAATTCCTTGATCCAGTTGTATTCGAGCTGCAGCGCCTCGACCTCGGTGCTGACCACCGTCCATTCGACGCTGCCCGCCGTGGTGACCATCTGCCGGGTCCGCGGGTGCAGCGACGCCACATCCGCGAAGTACGAGTTCAGGCGCGAGCGAAGGCTTTTCGCCTTACCCACGTAGATGACGCGGCCGTGCGGATCACGGAAGCGGTAGACACCCGGCTCGGTGGGGATGGATCCGGGAGCGGGGCGGTAGGAGGAGGGGTCGGGCACGGGTCCAGGCTAGTCGCCGGTGCCGACGTGTCCGCCGTACCGCGCGCGCAGCCGACGGAACGAGTCGACGGCGTCGACCGCGTGCTGCCCGTCCCGCACCTGCAGCGCCGCGACGGGCAGGTACTCGTCGTGAGGCAGTTCGAGGCGGGCCCACGGGCCACCGTGATCGAAGCTGAGGTCACCGACCTCGTCCCAGCTCAGGCGACGTTCGCCGAACACCTTGCGGACCTCGATCCCGGCCGCTCCGGCCCGCAACCGGGGCCGGGCGTACATCAGGGTGAACCCGGACACCACCAGGCCGATCGCGATCATCGCGATCTGATCGGCCAGGCGCAGATTCGCACCGGTGTACTCGCCACCGCGCAGGACCAGCGCGGCACCGATGTGACCGAGCATCAGAACCGAAGCACCGATGATGATCCAGCGCCGCATCTTGACGCTCTGGACGTCGAGCTCCCATTCCGTCGTGCTGGTGGTGTGTGCGGTCATCGATCCGTCTCCCGGAGGCGCCGGAGCGTCACCGCGGTGTCGAGAGCCGCGGCGCACGCCTGGCCGCCCTTGTCCTCGGCGGAGCCGGGCAGCCCGGACCGGTCCAGGGCCTGCTGCTCGGTGTCGGTGGTGAGCACACCGTTGCCGACCGGGGTGCCCTCGTCCAGGGCGACCCGGGTCAGCCCGTAGGTGACGGCGTCGCACACGTACTCGAAGTGCGGGGTGCCACCGCGGATGACGACGCCGAGCGCCACGACGGCGTCGTGGGTGCGGGCCAGCTGCTGCGCCACGACCGGCAGCTCGATGGCACCGGCGACGCGTTCGAGGGTGACGTCGGTGATGCCGGCCTCGTCGGCGACGCGCTGCGCGCCGGCGATCAGGGCGTCGGAGATCTTCTGGTGCCAGCTACCCGCGACGATCGCCAGGCGCAGTCCGCGCGCGTCGGCGAGCTGCAGGTCGGGCAGACCTTCCCCGCTCATCAGGCGTCACCGGCCTCGAACTCGTCGAGCCCGATCAGGTCGTGGCCCATGCGGTCGCGCTTGGTGCGCAGGTAGGTGAGGTTCTCGGCGTTGGCGCGCAGCGGCATCGCGACCCGCTCGGTGATCTGCAGACCGTAGCCGTCGAGACCCACCCGCTTGGCCGGGTTGTTGGTGAGCAGCCGCATCGACGAGATGCCGAGATCGACGAGGATCTGCGCGCCGATGCCGTAGTCGCGGGCATCGGCGGGCAGGCCGAGCTGCAGGTTCGCGTCGACGGTGTCCGACCCGGAATCCTGGAGCTGGTAGGCCTGCAGCTTGTGCATGAGGCCGATTCCGCGGCCCTCGTGCCCGCGCATGTACAGCACGACACCGCGCCCTTCGGCCGCGATCATCTCGAGGGCGGCGTCGAGCTGGGGGCCGCAGTCGCAGCGCAGCGAGCCGAACACATCTCCGGTCAGGCACTCGGAGTGGACCCGCACGAGCACGTCCGAGCCGTCGCCGTCGGGTCCGGCGATGTCACCGCGGACCAGCGCGACGTGCTCGACCTCGTCGTAGATGCTCTGGTAGCCGACGGCGGTGAAGTCGCCGTGGCGGGTCGGGATACGGGCCTCGGCGACGCGCACGACGTGCTTCTCGTGCTTGCGGCGCCACGCGATGAGGTCGGCGATGGAGATCATGGCGAGTTCGTGCTCGTCGGCGAAGACGCGCAGTTCATCGGTGCGGGCCATCTCGCCCTCGTCCTTCTGCGAGACGATCTCGCAGATGACGCCGGCGGGACGCAGATCGGCCATGCGGGCCAGGTCGACGGCGGCCTCGGTGTGGCCGGGGCGGCGCAGCACGCCGCCTTCCTTCGCGCGCAGCGGCACGACGTGACCGGGGCGGGTGAAGTCGTCGGCGCGGGTGTTCGGGTCGGCCAGCAGTCGCATGGTCGCGGCGCGGTCGGCCGCGGAGATGCCGGTGCCGATGCCTTCCTTCGCGTCCACGGTGACCGTGTACGCGGTGCCGTGCTTGTCCTGGTTGGTCGAGTACATGGGGGGCAGCCCGAGCCGGTCGCAGTCGTCGCCGTCGAGCGGCACACACAGGTAACCCGACGTGTACCGCACCATGAACGCCACCAGTTCGGGGGTGGCCTTCTCCGCCGCGAAGATGAGGTCGCCCTCGTTCTCCCGATCCTCGTCGTCGACCACGACGACGGCCTTACCGGCGGCGATGTCTGCAACCGCGCGCTCGATCGTGTCGAACCTCGTCACTTGCCTGGGCTCCAAATCTCGATTTTCCAACAACTGCTTGCACTACCGCGGCACGCGGAAACTGCCGCATTCAACAGTACGACTCAGCGGCCCGCGTGCTGCAGGCGCTCCACGTACTTGGCGATCACATCCACCTCGAGATTGACGACGGTGCCCGGTTCGGCGGTGCCCAGGGTCGTCAGCGACAGGGTGGTGGGGATCAAGGAGATCTCGAACCATTCCGCTCCCGGTTCGCCGCCGAGACCGGAGACGGTCAGCGAGACTCCGTCGACGGTGATCGACCCCTTCTCCACGACGTAGCGGGACACGGTGTCCGGCAAGGAGATCCGCACGACGGTCCAGTTCTCGGAGGGGGAACGGGAGATCACGGTGCCGGTGCCGTCGACGTGCCCCTGCACGAGATGCCCCCCGAGACGGCTGCCGAGCGCGGCGGCACGTTCGAGGTTGACGCGGCTGCCGGCGGCGAGCTGCCCGAGGCTCGAACGGTTCAGTGTCTCCTGCATCACATCCGCGGTGAACTTGTCTCCCTCGACGACGTCGACGACGGTCAGGCACACACCGTTGACGGCGATCGACTCGCCGTGCTTCGCGTCCGAGGTCACCAGCGGCCCGCGGACGGTGAAGCGTGCCGCGTCCGCCAGGTCTTCGCGCGTGACGATCTCACCCAGTTCCTCGACGATCCCGGTGAACACCTACCCGCTCCTTTGCTCCCGGTCGGGGACCAGGGTCATCAACACGTCGGCGCCGACCGTTTCGACGCGCTCCCGACGAAACCGTATCGCCTCGGAGATCGTGTGCACTCCGACGTCCCTCACAGCGGACCATCCGTCGCCGAGAAGTACCGGCGCGATGTAGGCCTGGATGCGGTCGACACGCCGGGCGGCGAGGAACGCCCCGGCCAGGCGGGGACCGCCCTCGAGCAGGACGTCGGGGTGGTCGGTGAGTGCGTCGAGCACCTCCTCGACGTCGTGGGTGCGCAGCACCAGCGTCGGCGCGGCGTCGTCGAGCACCCGGGCCCGGGTCGGCAGCTCGCTGGTGCCGACCACGACCCGCAGCGGCTGGTGCGGGGCGAGGGAACCGTCCGGGAGCCGGGCGGTGAGCCACGGGTCGTCCGCGAGGATGGTGCCGGTGCCGACGACGATCGCGTCGAGGCGGGCCCGTTCGGCGTGCACGATCGCGCGGGATTCCGGTCCGGAGATCCACTGGCTGGTGCCGTCGGCGGCGGCGATGCGCCCGTCCAAGGTGGCCGCGTACTTCCACGTCACGTGCGGACGCCCGGTCCGGGTGCGGTGCA
>NZ_JBMBTE010000169.1:0-8140 GCF_048897285.1 Rhodococcus sp. O3 | reverse complement strand
TCCTCGTCGGCGCGAAGAGCCTCGGATCGATGAACAGCGACGCGGTCGCGGTTGCGAAGGCGTGGGGCGGCGAGGTGCTGTTGCGGTCGGTGCACAAGGCGTCCGACGAGGGCCTCGTCGAGGGTCGCAAACTCCTGTCGTTCGTCGGGCTCGGCGGCGGTGAGCGCCGCACGCAGCAGCGCACCCGAGCGCTGCTCACCGGTTTCCTGCTGCATCGCCTGACCGGCGACAAGACCTACGCGTGCTTCTCGGATCCGGAAGCGGAGATTCCGGGATCCGACGTGATCGCGGATCCGTCGCTGATCGAATCCGATCCGGTGACTCAGATCAGCCAGCTCTTGGGCCGGTAGTACGGCTCGTCGCTCTCCGACTCGACTTCTTGGGAGCGAGGCGGGTGCGACGGTAGCTGCCGTGGCCTGCGGACCTCCTCGAGGTCGCCGAGCCGACGACCTGTCGCTCGGCGATACTCCGCGACGATCCGCTCGATCTCCGCGTTCACAGCGGACCCGCCTCGGGAAGGATCACGCCGCCGTCCTGCACCGGCTCGGCGGATTCCGCGGGACGGCGATCGGCAGCCTCACGATCGGCAGCCTCACGATCGGCAGCCTCACGATCGTCCCTGGTCACGGGACCGGTCCGAACCGGCACCCCGGGTCCGGGGACGGTGGATGCCGCCGGTGGTCCTTCTGCGGCCGGGGCCGCACGCAGGGCGTCGGTGGGCGTGGCAGGGACCGCGGGTGGGGTCACTGAAGGTGCCGGCTGTCCCGTCGGCGGAACCACGTCGGCGGGCAGGGCGGGGTCCGTCGGCAGAATCGTTGCCGATAGCGGTTCGGGTGCCGGGTCGGACACGACCGTCGGGCGGTCCGGGACTTCAGCGGCCGCAGCGCTGTCCGGGGCTTCGCCCGCCGCCGACTCGACCTTGTCGGTCGCTGCCTCGGCCCGCTCCGTCACTGCCTCGACGACAGCCGTCGCAAGCTCCACGACGGCCCCGGTCAGCTCCCCGACCGCCGTGGCCAGCTCGAGACCCGATTCGACCAGCGACACGCCGGCCCGCAGCATGTCGGCCGGGTCAGCGCCGGGCGATCCCCAGGCCGGCACGATGTCGCTGCGGGTTTCAGGGGCGCTGTGACCGCCTGACGACATGTCCGTGGCGACTCCGGGGAACCGGTGCTCGTCGAGATCGTCGAACGCGCGGGCCAGTTCGTCGAACACCTCACCGATCGCGCGGTCGGCGTCGTCGCACAGCCCGGCGAACACGGCGGCCGCGGTCTCCACTCCCGGAACGAACACCTCGTTCAACCATCCGCTGCACCAGTGCGCCACCGCCGCGGAATCCCCTTCGGTGAGGCCGGTGGACCAGCGGGCGAGCTGTTCGCCGGTGGGGCCGGTGCCCGCACCAGACGCCCCGGCCAGAACCGCGTCGACGTCCACCGGACCCAGACCACCGATCACCGGGTCGGCGAAAGTCGCTGCAGTCCTGGATTTCTCGTCGACGATCGCGCCGATCGCGCTCGCCGCACCGGCCAGCGTCTCCGCGAGGGCACCGACCGTGTCGTGCAGCCGCCGCGACCGCTCGAGGTGGGCGGCGAGCGGATCGGACGCGGAGCACGACGCGCCACCCGCCCACACCGCCGGCACCGACGCGATCCGATCGCGTTGCTCATCGACGCCCTTACCGAGCACCGACCACACCGTCCGCACGGCGTCGGCGTCGGACGCGAGCCGCGCGACGTCGAGTCCGCGTTGCGCGTCGTATCGGTCCGTCAGATCGGGCACCGTGACGGTCGACGCCGCACCGATTCGATGTGCACGCGGTAGGAACTCGGCGAAGAACCGGAGACCGGGGGCACCGACGTCGAGCAGGTCGTCGATCCCGGTGGGACCGCTCACCGCGGGCCTCGCACGTCGGCGTCGATCCCGGTGAGCGCAGTCACCTGCCGATCCAGCTCGTACCCGTAGCCGTCGGCGGTACGGCCCAGGAGGTCGGCGACGCCGGCCGCCTCGTCGGACCACGCCTCGAGCACCCGGCGCAGCCGACGGTAGCCCGCGTCCACCGCCTCCCCGCGACCGCGATATCCCGGGCCCGCGGCACCCGCATCGAAGCCGAGTCCACCCAGCGCACGCTGCCACTGCCGCTCGGTGCCGGCCACCGCGCGACCGAGACCCGCCGCGATCGCATGTACCTCCGACACGTCCACCCGCACGCCGTCGGCGTTCGTTCTCCCGTGCCCCACGCGCACCTCCCCCGCGGCACCGCCACCGTGGCAGTGCCGTCGTAGGGATTGGACGCAGGCGTAGGGGCGTCGGTTCCGCTCAGGCTGGATCGACTCAGACTGCGGCGACTGCGTCGGCCAGACGATCGGCGAGGACCCGCGCCACGGTGTCGTCGGCCGCCTCGACCATGACGCGCACGAGCTGTTCGGTACCCGACGGACGCAGCAGCACCCGGCCGGTGTCTCCGAGTTCGTGCTCGGCAGCGGCAACCGCCTCGACCACGGCCGGGTGGCCCGCGACCGCCGTCTTGTCGGAGACGGGCACGTTGATCAGCACCTGGGGCAGGGTCCGCATCACCGACGCGAGGTCCGTGAGCGCCGAGCCCGTGACCGCCATGCGCTCCATCAATCGCAGACCGGTCAGCACCCCGTCACCGGTCGTGCCGTGGGACGGGAAGACGATGTGGCCGGACTGTTCGCCGCCGAGGCTGAACGAGCCCCGCCGCAGTTCCTCGAGAACGTAGCGGTCGCCGACCCCGGCGGTCACGACCGTGATACCGGCCTCCCGCATCGCCAGGTGCAGACCGAGGTTGCTCATCACCGTCGCGACCAGCGTGTTCTCGTGCAGTTCGCCGCTGTCGCGCATCGCCAGCGCGAGGATCGCCATGATCGCGTCACCGTCGACGATCGACCCGGCGGCGTCGACGGCCAGGCAGCGGTCGGCGTCCCCGTCGTGCGCGAGCCCGAGGTCGGCGCCGTGCTCGACGACGGCCTTCTGCAACGCGTCGAGGTGTGTGGATCCGCAGTTGTCGTTGATGTTGAGGCCGTCCGGCTCCGCACCGATCGCGATGACCGTCGCCCCGGCGGCGGCGTAGGCGGCAGGAGCGACCTGGGATGCTGCGCCGTGGGCGCAGTCGACGACGACCTTCAGGCCCGCGAGCGGGGCCGTGGTCGCGCCGGCCAGATGCTCGAGGTAGCGGGCGGACGCGTCGGTGGCGACGCGGACCCGTCCGATGCCGGCACCGGTGGGTCGCTCGGGCGTCTGCTCGCCGTGCAGCAGCGCCTCGATACGGTCCTCGACGGCGTCTTCGAGTTTGTGGCCGCCTGCCGCGAAGATCTTGATGCCGTTGTCCGGCATGGGATTGTGCGACGCGGAGATCATCACCCCGAGGTCGGCGGCGTAGGCGTCGGTCAGGTACGCGACCGCGGGGGTCGGCATCACCCCGACCGAGAGCACGTCGACACCGGCGGCGGTCAGGCCCGCGGTCACGGCCGCGTCCAGCATCTCGCCGCTCGCGCGGGGGTCCCGGCCCACGACCGCTACCGGTCTGCGCCCGTCGGTACCGGCCGCGAGCACCGCGGCCGCGGCACCTGCGATCCGGACGGCGAGTTCCACCGTCAACTTCGCGTTCGCAAGACCGCGAACACCGTCGGTACCGAACAACCGCCCCATGGACAACCTCTCGTGTCGTAGATCCGGCGAGCCCCCGCCGGGGAGAACCGCCCGAGCGAACAGGGCGGGAATGCACAAGAGCAGGCGTCCGGTAGGAGTTCTCTACCGGCGCCTGCTCTCGTGGTCGAACAGGTGCCGAGGCCGACCACGTGGTCAGCGTCGGCAACACATCAGCGCTTGGAGTACTGAGGTGCCTTGCGGGCCTTCTTCAGGCCGTACTTCTTGCGCTCGGTGGCGCGGGCGTCACGCGTGAGGAAGCCGGCGCGCTTGAGAGCCGGACGATCCTCGGGCGAGACCTCGATCAGCGCACGCGCGATGGCGAGACGCAGCGCGCCGGCCTGGCCGGACGGGCCGCCGCCGGTGAGGCGCGCGTGGATGTCGAAGGACTCGACACGCTCGACGGTGACCAGCGGGGACTTCACGAGCTGCTGGTGCACCTTGTTCGGGAAGTAGTCCTCGATGGTGCGGCCGTTGAGCACGAAGTTGCCGGAGCCGGGCACGAGGCGGACGCGGACGACGGCCTCCTTGCGGCGGCCGACGGTCTGGACCGGGCGATCGAGCACGATCGGGGCGGGCGCAGCGGCGACCTCGTCGACCGCGTACTCCTCGACCACGTTCTCGACCGAGTCGTCGCCGTACTCTTCGTTCACGTTCTGCTCAGTCACTGGGCCACCTGCTTGATCTCGAACGGAACCGGCTGCTGCGCGGCGTGCGGGTGGTTCGGGCCCGCGTAGACCTTCAGCTTCTTCGCGATGGCGCGGCCGAGCTTGTTCTTGGGGAGCATGCCGGTGACGGCCTTCTCCACGAGGCGGTCGGGGTTCTTGTCGAGAACCTCGCCCACCGAACGCGCGCGGAGACCACCCGGGTGGCCCGAGTGGTGGTAGAGGAACTTGTCGGTCCGCTTGTTGCCGGAGATGGCAACCTTGTCGGCGTTGATGATGACGACGAAGTCACCGCCGTCGACATGCGGAGCAAAAGTGGGCTTGTGCTTGCCGCGGAGCAGGTTCGCCGCCTGCACCGCGAGGCGGCCGAGCACCACGTCAGTGGCGTCGATGACGTGCCACTGGCGGGTCACGTCGCCGGCCTTCGGTGTGTACGTAGACACAGATCTTCCTCGTCTATCGTTTCGCTGCTGGCCCGCGCATCGCCGATGATCACCCTCGGCGGCCAGTTGAGACCCGAGAAGCGACGTCCACCGGGCACGAGGCCACGGCAGCGCACGACACGCCAAACGGACACGATACCGGTCCGACTACGCGGCGGTCAAAACAGCCCCTCGGGCAGGCACACGGAACCGCGACGTCCCGCCGGCCTCTCCACCACCGGGACGTCGCGGTACCCACACGGATTTCTCACACGGCCAGGGGCATCACCTCGAACCCCACTGGCGGGTGAGCCCATCTTCGAGATCGACCATGTTCCGGTTGCCGGTCGCGACCGACGCGCCGATCTGCCCGAGAATGAAGTTCAACTCGAAGGCAGCGGTGTTCCACTTGGTCTGCGACTTGTAGTACTCCTCCTGCGCGGTGCCGTCCCACGTCTGCACGAACCGCTCGGCCGTCGTTCCCACGGTGTCGAGTTCGTCGTTCATCGCGCCCTGCAGCGCGGTGAGGTCCTTGTACACCTGATGGACACCCGCGAATTCCTGCCTGATCGGTTTGACCACTGTCCTGTTCCCCCTGCCCTGTTGATCCGAACTGCCCTGTCGATCCGAACTGCCTGTCGATCCGAAACTCTGCGCGCGGTGGCGATCAGGTATAGCTGCCCTTGAGGGTGCTGCCGACATCGGCGATCGCGCGTGCCTGCTCCTCGACCGCCTGCTCGTACGAGTTCCCGTTGGTCCGGATACCGGCGGCGATCTCCTCGAGCGCATCGTTCATGTTCCGGGAAGCCTTGTCCCAGTCCGCCATCACGATCCCGAACATCTCCTGCGAGTCGCCGCCCCACACGTCGGCGGACCGCCCGACGATCGTCTTGAGCTGAGCGAGAATGTCGCCGAGGACCTCGCGCGAGTTGTCGATCTGTTGGGCCGCGCCCAGCATCTCCGCGACATCGGCGACTACCTGCTGACCGCCCGCCCCACCGTCCTGCACATCGGACATTTCCGTTTCCCCTCGTCGTTCTCCGCGTCGCGACCGGACCCGGTTCCCCCTGCGGTCCGGGCCGGATTGCGCCCTACACCTGGTTGGACGTCACCTGTGTCCGATCGGTTCCCCTCGGCCGAAAACTCGTCGGGCCGGATGTTCCGGCGCTACTCGACCGCAAGTGTGTGGACGGCCTGCTCGCATTCCTTGCCGATCCCGGCCCACTCCCCCACCAGGAACTGGCAGCCCACCGCGACCTGCCATCCACGGTCGACGACCACGAACCAGCGCACTGTCGAGAACTCTTCGGGCACTTCGGTGTAGGCGATGACCGACCGGTCCCCGAACATGGTGTCGGTGTCGAGGTCGCGGATGACCCCGCCGCGCTCGGCAGCCCGGCGTTCGAGCACGGCAGCGACCGCGGCCTCGTCCATGCCGTCCCGGAGTCGGCTGTGCACCACCACGATCCGCCGGTCCTCGCCGCCGCCGGGAACGAGTTCGCTGCGTCCGCCGACGGTGTCGCCGGTGTCCCGGAGCCGCCATTGCTCGGGTAGCTCGATGCGCACCGGACCCAGTTCGAATCGGGTCGACGGGGACCGCGTCGACGGCACCGCCCCGGTCGGCACCGGGCTCCCCGCCTCCTCCTCGACCGTGTCGATCTGCGGTGGCGCGATCGTTCCCGCGTCGCGGCCGAGGAGCAGCCCACCGGCCACCGCGACTACGACTGCGACGGCGGCGAGACCCCACCACCACCGCACCGGCGGACGCGGTGGCGGCTCCGCCGCGCGCACGTCGGCCAGCCATTGCGCCGTCGTCGGGAGGGTGGGCTCCGGGACCGCTGCGGCGGCCGGGGCCGTGAGAGCGGCGAGCATCTCCGACGCGGCGACCGGCACGACCCGGATGCCGCGGCCGAGCCGCTCGCGGATCTGCTCGCACAGCGCTGCGCCGGACGGTTCGCCCGGAACACCCGTGACGATCAGGACGTCCGGATCGACGGGACCGGCGACGGAGCCGATCAGTTCCTCAAATCGCGCGAATCCCTGCGCGGTGTCCAGATCCGCGGCGCCGAGGTGGCCGTCCACCGCGGTGCGGTCGACGGGCGGTGGGGTGTCCGATGCAGGCGCCGCTGCGAGCAGCGACGCGGTGATCTCGCCGTCCACCACCTCGGCGACCACACAGCGTTCCACCGCCGACGCGGTCACCGCCTGCCGCGCCGCGACCGCCGCTGCGGTGAGGACGGCGTTGCGGGCGACGTTTCGCGCTGCGGTGTGGGCGATCTCGCGGCGCCGTTCGCTCCACCGTGTCGGGTACACCATCGTGACGGTGCCCGCGTCCGGGGGCGCGGAGACCGCGGCCGCCGCGTACTGCACCAACCCGGTCAGCGCGCCGGTCAGGTCGGGGCCGCCCTCGGTTCCGGGCCGGTCCCCGATCCGGGCGACGACGTCGAGGTGGGTTTCGGACGGGCGGCGGGCGGCCGCTTCGGCGAACACGAATCCGTCGCCGATGTCCGCGACGAGCGCGGGACAGTCGAGCGTGACGTCCGCCCACCGCGCGAAGACCCGGTCGGGCGCCAAGAGCAGGCCGAGCGTGTCGGGGTTGCTCACTGTTCGGGGACCCACGCGACCTGTACGAGCGATTCGCCGCTGCGCTGCACCATGATGCCCCGTCCCGGCGGCATCCGGCTCGGCCGGATCGCGCCGAGGAGCGCTCCTTCGTCGCGGTTCCCGCTCATGATCAGGCCCGCCGACGACAGCTCGCGCAGCCGCCCGATGACCGGTTCGAACAGCGCTCGTCCCGCGCCGCCGGAGCGGCGGGCGATCACGAGGTGCAGACCGATGTCCTTCCCGTGCGGCAGGTACTCGACCAGCGGTGCCAGCGGATTCTGGCCCGATGTGGCGACCATGTCGTAGTCGTCGACGACGACGAAGACCTCCGGCCCCGTCCACCACGATCGGTCCCGCAGTTGCTGCTGGGTGGTGTCCGGGCCGGGCAGCCGTTTCTCGAAGACCGCGGCCAGGTCCCGGGCCATCGCGGCGAGCACGGCCGCGGACGGCGCGTAGCCCCCGAGATGATCGCCTTCGACGACGCCGAGCATGGTGCGCCGGTAGTCGCCGACGATGATGCGGGCCTGGGCGCCGGTGTTCGATTCCATGAGGCTCCGGCAGATCCCGCGCAGCAGCGCGGTCTTGCCGCAGCCGGAGTCCCCGAACACCAGCAGGTGGGGGTTCTCCGCGAAGTCGAGCCACACCGGAGCGAGCTCCGCCTCGTCGATTCCGATCGGGACCCGCAGCCGCTCCGACGTCGGCGCGTGTGCCGACGCGGGGGTGCCGGGCGGAAGTGCGGCGAGCAGCGCCCGGTGTTCGACGAGTTCCGGCAGCATCCGCACCGGC
>NZ_JBMBTE010000168.1:0-8179 GCF_048897285.1 Rhodococcus sp. O3 | reverse complement strand
CGCGGCCGCACCCGGCTCCGCCGTCGTCGCCGAGGCCAGCACGAACACCGGATGCGCGCCGTAGTGCGCCGCGATCCGCCGCAGCCGCCGCAGGATCAGCGCGACGTGGGATCCGAACACGCCGCGATAGGAGTGGCACTCGTCGACGACGACGTACCGCAGCCGTTTGAAGAACCGGCTCCAGCGGCTGTGGCCGGGCAGCAGACCGAGATGCAGCATGTCCGGGTTGGTGAAGATCCAGCGCGAGTGGGCGCGGGCCCACTGACGGAGCTCGGTCGAGGTGTCACCGTCGTAGGAGCACGGGCGCACGCTCGACAGAGCCGGATCGGCGCAGGTCAGCTCCGTGGCCGCGCGCAACTGGTCGGCGCCGAGCGCTTTCGTCGGCGACAGGTACAGGGCCGTCGCGTGGGGATCCTCGCTCAGGGCGGTGAGCACCGGCAGTTGGTAGGTGAGGGATTTTCCCGACGCGGTTCCGGTGGACAGCACGACGTGGCTGCCTTCCGTGGCGAGGGTCGCGGCGACGGCCTGGTGTTTCCAGGGCCGGTCGATTCCGCACTCGCGCATCACCCGCACCACCGGTTCGGCGACCCAGTCGGGCCACTCGCTGTGGATCGCCTTGCGCGCGGGAAGCTGCGCGGTGTGGGTGAGCGGGTGCTCGCTCGCGGGGGTGCCCTCGAGGATCCGGTCGAGCAGTTCGTCACCGAAACCCACGGTCGCGTCGGGGGACGGACGGTGGTGCGGGGTGGTCACGGTGTGCTCCGAGGGTCGGGTGGGGCCGATGTTCAGCGTAGGCCCAACGGTCCCGGTTCGGTCGAGGTGGTGGGTGGTTCCGGGCAGTAGTATCGACAACAAAAGGTCGGCAATTTTCCCGCGTGCTGTAACAAGATCAGAAATTCGGGCGATTTGTACGCCCTCCTACTGTTGTGCGCGCCGGGTTCGTGGTTGACTGACACCGGTCGCAGCTTCTGTGTTCGTTGACTTGAGAAAGTGCACGCTCGCAGGATCGAGGTTGCGAGCGCGGTGCTTTGCTCTTCCACATGGGGGGATCAAGAAAGTACAGCGGTCGGAACCGGCCCGGTGGACCGCGCACCCGGCGGCCCACCGAATCCGGTGTTAGAAAGAGAAGGAAAAGCATGGCACAGGGCACTGTGAAGTGGTTCAACGCGGAGAAGGGCTTCGGCTTCATCGCTCCCGAAGACGGCTCCGCCGACGTGTTCGTCCACTACTCCGAGATCCAGGGCTCCGGCTTCCGCACCCTGGAGGAGAACCAGCGAGTCGAGTTCGAGGTGGGCCAGGGCACCAAGGGCCCGCAGGCCACCGGTGTGCGCGCTCTCTGATAGTTCGCGACGCGAACTACCAGGTGGATCTCGATCCTCACGGATCGAAGCCTGAATTCGTCCCCTGTCACCGTCGGTGATGGGGGACGATCCATTTCTGTGCACGACCGATTCGTGCACGACCGGTCGCGCGACGCGCGGCGTGCTGAACGGGGAGGTGCCCGTGGTGGGACAACTGTCGATCTTCGGCGCCGAAACCGTACCGCCGGCGCTCACCGACCTCAGCGGACTGCTCGCCGCGCAGGGACAGGTGGTCGTGTCCGGCGGCAGGGCACGCATCTCCGTGGTCGTCGACGAACGCTGGCGCGCCGACGCGATCGCCGAGCTGATGACGCAGGCCGGCCTCACACCCGAGATCACCGTCACCGACGAGGGGCGTCCCCTCGTCCGGACCGCCGCCGTCGAGGACCTCGTCCCGCTCGCCACGCAGTGGACCCGCGGCGCCGTCAAGTCCGTGCCGCCGGGCTGGGTGCCCGGATCGCGGGCGCTGCGCGCGTGGGTGCTGGCCGCCGGCCGGATGGAGGTGGACGGCGAGCGGTATGTGCTGGGACTCGACCCGCACGCACCCGACACCCATCCGGTGCTCGCACAGTCACTGATGAGGGCCGGGATCGCTCCGACCCTGATCGGTACGCGCGGCACCGGACCGGGACTGCGGGTGTCCGGCCGCAGGCGTCTGACCAGGCTCGGAGAGAACATCGGCGAGCCCCCGAACGACCCCTCCGCGCGGTCGACATGGCCCCACGTGGCGGGCGACGATTTCGACAGGTGACGAGTCGGTCGCCGGTCATGTGCGACCCTGTGTGTGGCCGCGTCGGGGGGACGGGTCGGTATACATGTCCTTGAAGAAGCAGGCATGTCGACAACTAGGGAAGGTGCGGGCGGCACGGTGGCAGCACGGGACAAGAGCACGTCGGACGGCTCGTCGGGCACTCGTCGGCTCGTCATCGTCGAGTCTCCGACCAAGGCGAAGAAGATCGCGCCGTACCTCGGACGGGGCTACGTCGTCGAGGCGTCGGTCGGCCACATCCGGGACCTGCCGCGCGGCGCGGCCGACGTCCCGGCCAAATACAAGGGTGAGCCGTGGGCCCGGCTCGGCGTGAACGTCGACCAGGACTTCGAAGCGCTGTACGTGGTCAGTCCGGAGAAGAAGTCCAAGGTCGCCGAGCTCAAGAGCCTCCTCAAGGACGCCGACGAGCTGTACCTCGCCACCGACCCCGACCGTGAGGGCGAGGCCATCGCCTGGCACCTGCTCGAAACGCTCAAGCCGAAGGTCCCGGTTCGCCGGATGGTCTTCCACGAGATCACCGAGCCCGCCATCCGGGCGGCCGCGCAGAACACCCGCGATCTCGACATCGACCTGGTCGACGCGCAGGAAACCCGCCGCATCCTCGACCGTCTGTACGGCTACGAGGTCAGCCCGGTGCTGTGGAAGAAGGTCATGCCGCGGCTGTCGGCCGGCCGTGTGCAGTCCGTCGCGACCCGCGTCATCGTGCAGCGCGAACGCGAGCGCATGGCGTTCACGTCCGCCGAGTACTGGGACATCGCGGCGACTCTCGACGCCGGCGCCGACGCCAGCCCCCGATCGTTCGGAGCGCGGCTGGTCGGTGTCGACGGAAGCCGCGTCGCGGTCGGCCGCGACTTCGGTCCGGACGGTCAGCTCAAGTCCACCGGGGTCACGGTGCTCGACGAGGCCCGCGCACGGGCGCTGGCCACCGCGCTCGAAGGCGCGGCGCTGGCCGTCACCTCCGCCGAATCCAAGCCGTACACCCGCAAGCCGTACGCACCGTTCATGACGTCGACGCTGCAGCAGGAAGCAGGCCGCAAGCTGCGGTTCTCGTCCGAACGGACGATGCGCATCGCGCAGCGGCTGTACGAGAACGGCTACATCACCTACATGCGTACCGACTCGACGACGCTGTCGGAGTCGGCCATCGCCGCGGCCCGGGCCCAGGCCACCCAGCTGTACGGGGCCGAGTACGTCAGCCCGAGCCCGCGGCAGTACACCCGCAAGGTCAAGAACGCGCAGGAAGCGCACGAGGCGATCCGCCCCGCCGGCGATGTCTTCGCGACGCCCGGCGAACTGCACTCGCGCCTGGACACCGACGAGTTCAAGCTCTACGAGCTGATCTGGCAGCGCACCGTCGCCTCGCAGATGGCGGACGCGCGCGGCACCACGCTGACGCTGCGGATCACCGGCACCGCGGCGACCGGTGAGGAATGCGTGTTCTCGGCGTCCGGCCGGACCATCACGTTCGCCGGCTTCCTCAAGGCCTACGTCGAAAGCGTCGACGAAGAGGCCGGCGGCCAGTCCGACGACGCCGAGTCCCGCCTGCCGAACCTCAGCGAGGGACAGTCCGTCACCGCGACGAAGCTCGACCCGGACGGGCACTCGACGAACCCGCCCGCCCGCTACACCGAGGCCAGCCTGATCAAGGCCCTCGAAGACCTCGGGATCGGCCGTCCGTCGACGTACGCGTCGATCATCAAGACGATCCTGGACCGCGGCTACGTCTACAAACGCGGCAGCGCACTCGTGCCGTCGTGGGTGGCCTTCGCGGTGGTCGGCCTCCTCGAGGCGCACTTCGGGCAGCTCGTCGACTACGACTTCACGGCCGGGATGGAGGACGACCTCGACGAGATCGCGTCCGGTCACGAGCACCGCAACGCCTGGCTGTCGAGCTTCTACTTCGGTGGCGAGCGGGGCGCCGAGGGATCCGTCGCCCGCGAGGGTGGCCTCAAGAAGATGGTCGGGGAGAACCTCGAAGAGATCGACGCCCGCGAGATCAACTCGATCCGCCTGTTCGACGACTCCGAAGGCCGCGAGATCCGCGTGCGCGTCGGCCGCTTCGGTCCGTACCTCGAGCGGATGGTCGTCGATCCGGCCAACCCGGACGGTGAGCTGATCTCGCAGCGCGCGAACCTGCCCGACGACCTGCCGCCGGACGAGCTGACCCGCGAATACGCGGAGAAGTTGTTCGCGACGCCACAGGAGGGCCGCAGCCTCGGCGTCGACCCCGTCACCGGCAACGAGATCGTCGCCCGGGAAGGTCGCTTCGGCCCGTACGTGACCGAGCTGCTGCCGGAACCGCCGGCCGAAGCCGAGGAGCCGGAGCCCGCGGTCACGCCGATCCCGGTCGACGAGATCGAGTCCGGCGGCACCGCGACGAAAACCGCGAAGAAGACCGCCGCGAAGAAGGCGCCGGCCAAGAAGGCCGCGAAGAAGGCCACCGGGCCGAAGCCGCGCACGGCGTCACTGCTCAAGTCGATGGACCTGTCGACGGTCACGCTCGAAGATGCCCTCCGGTTGCTGTCGCTGCCGCGGGTGGTCGGCGTCGACCCCGAGTCGGGTGAGGAGATCACCGCGCAGAACGGCCGCTACGGCCCGTACCTGAAGAAGGGCACGGACTCGCGGTCGCTCGCGACGGAGGAACAGATGTTCACCGTCACCCTCGACGAAGCGTTGAAGATCTACGCCGAACCCAAGCGGCGTGGACGGCAGGCCGCAGCGACCCCGCCGCTGCGTGAGCTGGGTATAGACCCGGTCAGCGAGAAGCCGATGGTGATCAAGGACGGCCGGTTCGGTCCGTACGTCACCGACGGCGAAACCAACGCGAGCCTGCGCAAGGGCGACGAGGTCGCGACGATCACCGACGAGCGCGCCTCCGAACTGCTCGCCGACCGTCGTGCGCGCGGCCCGGCCAAGAAGGCGACGAAGAAGGCCGCGGCCAAGAAGACCCCGGCCAAGAAGACCGCGGCGAAGAAGACGGCTGCGAAGAAGACGACCGCCAAGAAGACGACCGCCAAGAAGACGGCAGCGAAGAAGACCGCCGAGTAGGGGTGACGGGCCCGCGGGGCCGCCGTATCCTCGCGGCGTGTACCGCGAGCAGGCATCGGGTGTCGCAGGGGTGATCCTGTGGTCCGCGTCGCGTGCGGGCGCGGGGACCCAGGTGCTGCCGGACGGGTGCATGGATCTGATCTGGCACGAGGACGGATTTCTCGTCGCGGGACCGGACACCCGGGCACACCACTCGGACCTGGGGACCCGCCGATCGCTGACAGCGTTGCGCTGCGCACCCGGAATCGGCCCGGCCCTGTTCGGCGTCGACGCGTGCGAACTGCGTGACCAGCGCGTTCCCCTCGACCAGATCTGGTCGTCGGCGCGGGTCCGGCATCTCTCCGATGCTGCGCAGGTCGCGCCCGCGCCCGCGCTCGTGGCGCTCGCCCGCACGCAACTCGTCGACGCCGACCTCCGAATCGATGCGGCCGTCGCGGGAATGCTCGCGGCGGGGGAGTCCGTCGCGGACACCGCGGCGGCGGTCGGGTGGAGCGACCGGCAGCTGCATCGCCGCGCGCTGCGGACCTTCGGATACGGGCCGAAGACGCTGGCCCGGGTTCTGAGATTCCGGACCGCCGTCGACCTGGCCCGGGCCGGCGGCGGCTTCGCGAGGATCGCGGCCGATTGCGGTTACTCCGATCAGGCCCACCTCGCGCGTGAGGTGCGTGCACTGTCCGGAACCACCCTCACCGACCTCGCCGGATAGTCACGACAGCACGGCTGGTTACGACAGCGCAGCGAAGAGGTCGATCGGGTACCCGTCGGGGTCTCGGACCAGGGCGTAGCGCTGTCCCCAGAAGGCATCCCACGGTGCCTTCACCTCGGTGCAGGACGCCGACAGCAATGCCTTGTACGTGGCATCCACCTCGTCCGGGCCGCCGCAGTCGAAGGCGAGGGACGCGCCACCGGCGACCGGCGTGAACCCGGGATGGAACGACCGGACGGACTCGACGGTGTCCCACAGCAGACGCATCCCGCCGGGCAGCGTCACCTCGAAGTGCGGGCTGTCCGGTGGTTCCGACGGTAGGTCGAGGCCGAGGAGTCGATAGCAGTCGAAGGAGCGGACGAGGTCGGACACCACGAGTCCGACGGCAGACAGGTGCGGAGTCATGATCCGAACCTAGGCAGAACAGGTTCGGGTGTCTTGCAGATTTCGGACAGCAGCGGGAGCGGGATCGTCGGTGCCTGCCGCTACGCTGCCCTGCATGGGTGTCTTCGATCGTCTCGTCGGTCAACGCGACGTCGAGACGGACCTGATCGCTGCCGCGATCGCGGCCCGCAACGGCGACACGGGATCGGCGATGACCCACTCGTGGCTGTTCACCGGGCCGCCCGGGTCGGGGCGGTCGGTCGCGGCCCTGTGCTTCGCCGCGGCACTCCAGTGCACCGACCCCGGAGAACCGGGCTGCGGACACTGCCATGCCTGCACGACGACGATGGCCGGCACCCACGGTGACGTGCGCAGGGTCGTACCCGAGGGCCTGACCATCAGCGTCAAGTCCATGCGCGAGATCGTTCAGACCGCGTCGCGCAGGCCGAGCACGGGACGCTGGCAGATCGTCGTCGTCGAAGACGCCGACCGGCTCACCGAGGGCGCTGCGAACGCGCTGCTCAAGGTCGTCGAGGAACCACCGCAGCGCACCGTCTTCCTGCTGTGCGCGCCCTCGATCGATCCCCAGGACATCTCCGTCACGTTGCGCTCACGCTGCCGCCACATCGGCCTCGTGACACCCAGCGTCGAATCGATCGCTCGGGTGCTGCGCGACGTCGACGGGATCGACGAGCGCGCGGCGCAGTGGGCCGCATCCGTCAGTGGCGGTCACGTCGGCCGCGCCCGGCGCTTGGCGACCGACGAGTCCGCGCGTGCCAACCGCACCCGCGCGCTCGACGTGGCCAAGGCGGTCCTGCACCCGGCTACCACCTACGCCGATGCCGAGGATCTGGTCCAGCGCGCGCAAGCCGAGGCCAAGGAGATCACCGGGTCGATCGACGAACGGGAAACCGAGGAGCTGAGGACGGCATTGGGCGCGGGCGGCACCGGAAAGGGAACCGCGGGAGCGTTGCGTGGGTCGGCCGGTGTACTCAAGGCGCTCGCGGACAAACAGAAGGTGCGCCTGACCCGAACCGAGCGCGACATCATGGACCGGGCACTGATCGACCTCGCCGGGTTGTACCGGGACGCGCTCGCGGCCGCGTTCGGCGCCACCGCCACACCGAACCATCCGGACATGGCCGAGCGCGCCCGCGATCTGGCGTCCCGCACCTCCCCGGAATCACTGTTGACCTGTATCGAATCGATTCTCGAGTGCCGCGAGGCGCTCGCACAGAACGTCAAACCGCGTTTCGCGGTCGCTGCGATGGCGGCCAGGTTGAGCTCCGCGTTCCGCTGATCTACGTGCAGGTTTGCATCCTCCGGGGGGTGGTCGGCTACACTTCGGACGCCGAATGGCTCGCTGCCTTAGCTCAGTCGGTAGAGCATTTCACTCGTAATGAAAAGGTCGTCGGTTCGATTCCGACAGGCAGCTCAGAAGGGGAAGGCCCCTCACCGGGAACACCGGTGAGGGGCCTTCCTCGTTCCGGAGCCGCCCACACGCATCGTCGGAAACAGGGACGATGGAGGCATGGCCATGGAAATCTTCTCCCTGATCGTCATCATCGGGGCCCTCGCCGTCGTCCTCCCGATGGCGATACGCGTGTTCCGACGGCACGACGACGAGTAGCCGGCCCGCGGTGCTCGACAACCGGTCGCGGGGCGCTCATGCTCGTTATATGAGCGAGTCGCTGAAGGAACGAGTGCGCGAGAAGATCCTCCGGCAACGCATCGAGGACGGTGGACGTCCGCTCGGGGACGCCGAGGGCGACAACCCCCGGCTCGTCGATATCGGCTACGACCTCGCGCTGCTGGATCAGGCATCGGAGGACGACGACGTGGTCCAGCAGCTCGCCGTCAAGTACTGGGTGCCGTGAACCGCTTCTCGACGCCTGAATCGCCCCGAAACCGCCG